>CAJXJM010000302.1 GCA_913054205.1 uncultured Rhodospirillaceae bacterium | reverse complement strand
GGGCTTTGATGCATGAATTACGCGCGGAAGACGAGCCGAGCGTTGAGGAACTCATCTCCCGCATGTCACCGGTTGATCTTTTATTGGTCGAAGGATTTAAGTGGCATTCTCATCCTAAGATGGAAATTCATCGACCTTCTGTCGGAAAGCCACTGTTGCAAATTGATGATCCTGAGATCATTGCCGTTGCCAGTGATGAGCATTTGTCTGGTTTGACGGTTCCGGTGTTGGATTTGAACGACGTTATCGGTATCGCTAATTTTATACTTGAGCGATCTCGATTACGGGCAGCCTAGAAAATGAGTGTGTTATGAGCGATTTGGATGATTGCTTCAAAGCTTCGGACCAGCCCATCACAGTGGCTGAAGCAATTGCGCGCTTTTCTGACAACCTTGGCGGCATTGCGCAATCAGAGAATGTACCGGTGCGGGAAGCGTTGGGCCGTATTTTAGCCAGTGAACTTACTGCTCGGCACGACATTCCGCCGCACGATAATTCCGCTGTCGATGGCTATGCTGTCTATTTTGATGATCTCAGCCAGGATGGTGAAACACGCCTGCCGGTGACCGGACGGATTGCCGCTGGGCATCCTCTGAAACGTCCCGCAAAACGCGGTGAAGCAGTGCAAATTTTCACCGGTGCCCCTGTTCCTGAAGGTGCAGATGATACTGGCCCCGATACCATCTTTATGGTTGAAGACTGCCAGGTGGAAGGCGATGAGGTCATTCTACCATCCGGCATTAAGCGCGATGCCAATCACCGCAAAGCCGGAGAAGATGTTAAAACCGGTGACGTTATTTTATCGCCGGGTCATAAGCTGCGTCCGCAGGATGTATCGATGGCGGCGTCTTTGGGCTATGCGGAAGTAGAAGTCTGGCGCCGCTTAAAAGTGGCGGTGTTTTCGACGGGAGATGAAATTCAAGATGTCGGCGCGCCGTTGGAGCCGGGCCATATTTATGATGCAAACCGCTACTCTCTGATATCGATGCTCGAACAGCTTGGCTGCGACGTGACCGATGTCGGTATTTTTCCGGATGTGCCGGGAGATATCCGGGCCGGTCTTTGGCAGGCTGCCGACAACCACGATCTTTTGGTGACCTCGGGCGGCGTCTCCAAAGGGGAAGAAGACCATATCAAAGACATCATTGAGGATTTAGGCGCGCTTAATTTTTGGAATCTCGCCATTAAGCCTGGACGGCCCATTGCGCTCGGTCATATTGAACGCGAAGGCGTGCAAGTACCGTTCATTGGTCTCCCCGGAAATCCCGTTGCGGTTATGGTGACTTTTTTAAGGATTGCCCGGCCGCTCATATTGCTGTTGTCCGGCGCGAAGGATCTTGAGCCGAAACTGTTTCAAGTGGTGGCCGGTTTTGATATCAAAAAGAAGCCCGGCCGCCGCGAATGGTTGCGGGCGCGCCTGGAGCAAGATGAAGCCGGAAAAGCCGTCGCAGTAAAATTTGAGGCCGAGGGCTCAGGTATTATTTCTTCGATGGTGGAAAGCGATGGCTTGGTTGAATTGCCCGAAGAATGTGAGCTGGTCAAACAAGGTGATCTAGTCGACTTTTTGCCCTTTAGTGAGGTTATGTAAATAATGAAAATTCTCTATTTCGCACATTTTAGGGAAAAGGCGAATGTCGCTGAGGAAGAAGTCGAATTGCCGGACGGTATCAGCGATGTAAATTCGCTGATCGATTGGCTGGAAAGCCGGAGTGACGGCTATGCCGATGCGTTTGCAGACCGCGATCACATCCGGGTTGCAGTAAACCAGGAACACGTCGATTTTGATACCTTGGTAAAAATGGGCGACGAAGTTGCTTTTTTCCCACCGATGACAGGTGGCTGATGACAATACGCGTTCAAAGCCAAGATTTTGATGCTGGGGCTGAGATTGCCAAAATCTCGGCAACCAATACCAATGTTGGCGGCGTCTGTAGTTTTATCGGTGTGGTCCGAGAGAGTGCGGATACAATCTCGGCAATGACGCTTGAGCATTATCCCGGCATGACCGAAAAACTATTGGCTAAGATCGAAGCCGAGGCGCAAGAACGCTGGCCCCTCGAAGACAGCCTGATCATTCATCGTTATGGACGGATGGAGCCCGGCGAACAAATTGTCCTGGTCGTGACCGCCTCCGCCCACCGCAAAGCCGCCTTCGAGGCGTGTGAGTTTTTGATCGATTGGCTTAAAACCAAAGCCCCCTTCTGGAAAAGTGAAGAAACCGCTGAGGGCACAAAATGGGTCGAAGCCAAAGCATCGGATGATCAGGCCGCGGATAAGTGGAGTGAGAAATAATTCTCAGTCTTTACTCGTCATTCCCTCTAGTTTCTCCACCAATGCCCACATTGCTTCAGGGTTTTCGACATGGGCGTTGTGAGCGACATTTGGAATTTGGACAGCGTTTTTGTCCAAGCTGCGATATTGCTCAATGGTGACAATTTTATCGTGTTCGCCAACGGCGAGTGTCACCGGACAAGTAGAAATATTATAAAATTCCTGCATCCACGGACCGCCGACGGTACCCGCTTTGTTGTCGGCGGCGAGACGATATTTTCCAGCTTCTTCGACGATACCCGATTGTATCTGAGGGGCGTCTGGCGGTAATACGTCAATCAATCCCGAAACCTTTAAATAGCGTTCCACAGCCTCAGAGCGATCTTCGAACCACCGTGACGGTTTTTCTGCGAGCGCATTCATACTGTTGGTTATTCCATCGTTCCAATGAGAGATCGTTCCATTTACAACGATGCCGGCAATGTTGAGGCTGAACCAACCGGTTGCTAGAAAAAGTCCAATCAGCCCGCCCATTGAATGCCCAACAATGACGATGCGGTCACTGTCTTTCAGAAGGTCTACGACATCGCCGGCATGTTCGCCTAATCCGTAGGTCGGCGCCCAATCGGACCGGCCATGGCCGCGCAAATCGGGAATGACCCACCGGCCCGCTTTTTTCTCAGAAATAATATCACGGACACCTTGCCAGACAGCTCCGGTAGCGCCCAAACCATGGAGCAGGACATAGGTCGTCTCTCCTTCGCCGCCTTGATCGGCATATATTTTTGGACCTTGGCGCTCAGCCACTAGTTTTCAATCCGCTCTGCGATGGAGAGCGTGCGATACAAACGTTCGACAACCGGTTTTTCCATAAATACGCCATCGATCTCGACGAAGGCCTTTTCCTGCGCTTCGTATTTGGCGATCAAGTCTTTGGCCTTGGCAATTTCTTCAGCGCTTGGGCTGAAGACGTCATTTATGATATCGATCTGCTTGGGATGGATCGCGCATTTGCCGGTGAAGCCGAGCTCAGATGCTTTTTCTGTCTCCTGCTTTAAACCTTCGGGATCATCCAATCCGAAATTGGGCATATCGAGGAGATCGACTTTTGCATTGGCCGCAGCCAGGACCAATTGCTGGCGGGCATGCAGCAATGCGTTCCAGCCGGGCTCGACCCGAAGATTGGCAGACATATCAAAACCGCCCAAAAGCATAGAGCCGATTTTATGGCTCGACTTGGCAATTTCATAAGCCCATTTGAGACCTTCAGTGGTTTCGATCAAGGGATGAAATTTTAAACCTGGATGTATAGCGCTCAACACGTCCCGCAAAATGCGCACTTCTTCCGGTGAGGAAATCTTCGGCAACATAATGCCATCGGGAGCTGTGTCGCTTTGTGCCAGCGCCAAAATATCAGCCATGCCGGTCGCCGTCCGGATGGAGTTCACCCGTATCCAAATTTCCGTTTTGCCATCTGATTGATGATCGGCTACTGCCGAGAAAACTGCGCCTCGAACATCATCTTTGACATCATCGGCGACGGCGTCTTCGAGATCGATGCAAACAATGTCCGCTCCGCTTGCGAGGCCTTTTGGGAATATTTCAATCCGTGCACCTGGCACAAATAGAAGGCTTCTTCGGGGATTGTCATTTTGTTTCGTTGTCATTTCACTTTTCCTTCGATAGACCTTTTACATACCGTTCCACCAACGAGATGGCTATAGTCTTTCGAATGAAACTGAGAATACTAAAATGAGCAAAC
>CAJXJM010000301.1 GCA_913054205.1 uncultured Rhodospirillaceae bacterium | reverse complement strand
TTTCGGTATTCGAGAGCTCATTTGAGCAGTGCAAGTGCCTCAGCGATCTCCGGCAATACCGAAACGTCTTCAATGGTCGCCGGCATTTTGTATTCTTCGCCATCGGCAATTTTTTGCATGGTGCCGCGCAATATTTTACCAGATCGCGTTTTCGGCAGTCGGGCGACGACAGTAGCCGTTTTAAAAGCTGCGACGGGGCCTATTTTCTCTCGCACCATTTGCACCACTTCTTTGACAATGTCGGCATTCTCCCGGTCCACACCTGCGCTGAGCACAAGAAAGCCAAGCGGTAGTTGTCCCTTGAGTTCGTCAGCGACCCCAATGACGGCGCATTCGGCAACGTCGGGATGGGCAGCTAAAACTTCTTCCATTGCGCCGGTGGAAAGTCGGTGACCGGCAACATTGATGATGTCGTCGGTGCGTGACATGACAAACACATAGCCGTCTTCGTCGATGAACCCGGCATCGGCGGTTTTGTAGTACCCAGGAAACTCGGCAAGATAGGCATCGATATAGCGTTCCTCGGCATTCCAAAGTGTTGGAAACGTGCCGGGCGGTAGCGGCAGTTTGATCACGAGTGCGCCAATATCGCCCGGTTTAACATCTTCGCAATTGTCATCGACAACATGCACCTCCATACCAGGCACTGCTTTGGTTGGTGAGCCTTGTTTGATCGGTAATACTTCGATACCGAGACAGTTCGAGCAGATCGACCAGCCCGTTTCGGTTTGCCACCAGTGATCAATCACAGGGATTTCAAGATTTTTTTCTGCCCATTGAAGTGTGTCGGGATCCAGCCGTTCACCGGCTAGGAACAGCGTCCTGAAATTGGAAAGATCGTAATTTTTTATCAATGTACCTTCAGGGTCTTCCTTTTTAATGGCGCGAAAGGCAGTTGGCGCGGTGAACATCACGCCGACTTTGTGCTCGGATATCACGCGCCAGAACGCGCCGGCATCCGGTGTGCCGATGGGTTTTCCTTCGTATAAGATTGTTGTGTTGCCATTCAGTAGTGGCGCATAAACAATATAAGAGTGGCCGACCACCCAGCCAACGTCCGAAGCCGCCCAATAGACTTCACCGGGCTCGACATTATATATATTTTTCATTGTCCATTTGAGCGCTACCGCGTGACCACCATTGTCTCGTATGACGCCCTTAGGCTCTCCGGTGGTGCCAGAGGTGTACAATATATAAAGCGGGTCCGTCGCGGCAACGGGGACACAATCATGCGGCTCGGCTGCATCGGTTGCATCCTTCCAACTGATATCGCGACCAGAAATTAGAGTGCAATCTTCCATCAGGCGCTCAAGAATGATGCAGTGGTCGGGTTTATGCGTGGAGAGTTCAATCGCCTCATCCAACAAAGGTTTGTAGGCGATAACTTTGCTCACCTCGATGCCGCAGGAAGCCGAAACAATGACTTTGGGTTGGCAATCGTCAATACGGACGGCCAGTTCGTTGGCTGCAAATCCGCCAAACACCACAGAATGGACCGCGCCAAGCCTGGCGCAAGCCAACATCGAGATGATCGCTTCCGGTACCGCTGGCATGTAGATAATGACGCGGTCTCCTTTTACCACTCCGTGGTTGGCAAGAGCGCCGGCAAACAAAGCAATCTCACCCTGAAGCTCCAGGTAGCTATAGCTTTTGATCGTATCGGTAACGGGACTGTCGTATATGAGAGCAGCTTGATCGGCGCGACCTTCATCGACATGACGATCCACACAGTTGTAGCAGGTGTTTAACTCACCACCTTGAAACCACCGGTAATGCGGCGGGTTTGATTTATCCAGGACAGTGTCCCACGGTTTTGTCCAAACAATGTCTTTGGCTATCTCGCCCCAAAATCCTTCCGGGTCGTCGATAGAGTGTTGATATATTTCGTCGAATGATTGGCTCACGGCTGGACTCCCCTGCTTACCGATATTTATTTTTTTGGTCCCGGCTTAAATTCTTGCATGAACATTGCCATAGGGGGGAGACCGGTTTCAAGGAAGAATCTAAATTTGCAATCATACTCCCTCTCCCCTTGTGGGTGAGGGGTCACATATTTGATTCACCCCCACCTTAATCCTCCCCCATCAAGGAGGAGGAAAATACGCTTACACCCGCGGCGTAATATGGGCGCTGAAGGTCTGATAGAGTATTTTGCCATCCTGTATGTGAAATGTGTCAGTGCCGATGTGGTAGTCGTTGTCTTCAGTCTGAGCTTTCCAGAATAAATAGGCATGATCGCCGTGGATGGAGGTGCGTTTCATCTCGAAACTGGATGTGCCTTTGCCAAATTCCTCGAACATCGCTGTAAACGCTTTGCGGAGTTTCTCTAAGCCACGCAACTGAGTGTGGGGAAGCTCAAGAACAGAGACTTCGGTGTAGTCAGACAGCAAGCCGTCCAAATCGCCTTTATCAAAACATTCAAGATGATGATTTAAGATGTCTTCTGTGCTTGCCACGTTGCTCTCCTCAGGTGACTTCAAAAATGGATAGGCCGACGGCATTGGGTTGCCTCGTCCCGGTGCCGACAAATATCGTGCGGTCGGGCCAATCGTCCATGGACTTAGCTTTCTTTAAGTTTGATTTCCCTGATCGCAATATAAACACCCGCTGAGGCAACAATTGCAATACCCACCCAGCCCCATTGATCTGGGAGCGTTTCAAACAAAATATACCCAACCGTCGTTGCCCAGATTATTTGAGTGTAAAGAAAAGGAGAAATGATGCTCGCTCCGGCAAAACTAAAGGCACCGACCATTAATATCTGACCGATGGTTGCCAGCGACGTAAAGCCAGCAAGCAATGCTAAATCATCCATTTTGGGTGGCACCCAATAAAGCGCCAAGAACGGCAGCAACAAAATCATTGCAATGAACGAATTGTGGAAGGTCGATGCCATGATAGGTGTCGTATCTGCCAGCTTGCGGCTCGCCATATAAAACGCAGCCAGAAATACGCCGGAGGCAAGAGCAATGAAATAACCACTGCGATCACCCTCCATCGTCGGTCGAAGAATGACCAAAACACCGAGAAATCCGATGATAACCGCAATGGTTCGCCTCATTCCAAGGGGTTCGCCTAGGACCCAGGGCGACAACGCTGTCACGATCAATGGAGCGACAAAGACCATGGCGGTGGCGTCAGCGATATGGATGAAATTGATCGCCCAGTAATACATGCCGACTCCCACCGCGACAAAAAAGCTGCGCAGAACTTGTACCGTAAGTCGATTTGGGATTAGTGCGCGCGCGCCGTTATTGTGGATGACCAAGGGCACGAGGACGACGCTGGTAACAATAAACTGGATGAGCAGAATGGTGAGCGGTGTGTAGCTAACGCCCAACAATTTAGCCATGCCGTCTTTGGTCGCATTGACCGCCATCGCTGCGATCATAAGAGAAATGCCAAAAGTGGGGTTTGTCGAGTGCATGGTGTGGTTATATCTGAACCGGGGGGACAGATGAAATTTTATCAGCGCGAGCTGACAATAATATCGCGGCCAGGATTAGGGCAAATCCACCCAGCAGCTGAAGCGAGATCGGCTCGGTCAGCAACCACGCTCCCAATAGAATAGCCGTGACCGGATTAAAACCCGTTGTAATGGCCGCTTGCGTCGGCGTTATCATTTGCAGCGCACGGCCCCAGGTCATGAACATTACAGCGCCGCCAGGAATGGCCAGCAAGAAAACGACAATCCAGCCTGTGTAATCAAAGTTCAGCGATCCGTTAAACGGCTGACCAAAAAAGAGGGCGAGCACAAACAAAAGCGCTACACCAACAAACAGCGTGTAGACCATAACAGCGAGATTGCCGTAACGCATCAAATAGGGCTTTGAGAAGACATTAAAAATAGAAACCGAGACCATGCCGAGGAACATGAAAATATCACCGGTCAAGGCGTTGGGCGCAATGTCGTCGATTCGCTCACCGAGAGCAATCGCGGTTCCGGCGATGGCAATCAACACAGCAACCGATTTCGCCGCCGTTAATTTCTCGACCTTAAACACCGCGCCAAGAACAATTGTCACGAGGGGCATGGT
>CAJXJM010000300.1 GCA_913054205.1 uncultured Rhodospirillaceae bacterium | reverse complement strand
CTTCATGCCGGGCTCCGCTGTGCCAGGATGGCGTCGCAAATTTCCCGCTCGCGCTTGGTCAGCGTGCTTTTTTCGGCGGTGCCGCCGACATGGAGGTTGGAGCGGGATTCGCCCTTGGCCGGAACTCGGTTAAGCGCGCCGGCTGGCTTTCCGTCGATCAGGATAATGCGTTTGTCGCCGTTTCTGACAGCAGGCTCGTAGCGCTGGACAATAATCGGTTCGCGATAGAGCTCGGTGAAAAGTTCAAGCAGGGAATTTATGTTTTCGTCATCGGGCCCGATATGAAAGACCCCCGCCCCGCCATTGCCAAACAAAGGTTTGATGATCAGGTCTTTGTGCTCTGCACGAAAGTCCATCACCTGTTCCCGATTTGTGGTGATCAGCGTCGGCGGCATGAGCTCCGGAAAATGCGTGACAAACAATTTTTCAGGCGCGTTCCTGACATTCACCGGATCATTGACGACCAGCGTTTTTGGATGGACGTGTTCGAGCAAATGGGTTGCCGTGATATAGGCCATATCAAAAGGCGGGTCTTGCCGCATCAGCACAACATCAACGAGGGCGAGGTCAATCCACTCCTGCTCACCGAGGGTGAAATGATTGCCTTCTTCGCGGCGCACTTCGAGATGCCGAGCGCCGGCCATCACACGGCCATTTTTCAACGCAAGATCTTGCGTTAGATAATGATAGAGCGAATGTCCGCGAGCTTGTGCTTCCAGCGCCATCACAAATGTACTATCGGCAGAGATGTCGATTGAATCTATGGGGTCCATTTGGATGGCGACGATAAGGCTCATAGGGTGTGTTCCGTTAAATTCAGACGTTGGTTTATTTTTTTACGCGAACATGGCTGATGATATTGCGGACAAACTTCACATTTGAGGCGTGTTGTTTGACACGGTTAAGTTCGGTTGCGTTCTGGGCAATGCCGATTAGATAGACCGTCGCATTCACCGTTTCAACGACATAATTGATCGAGAGGATTTCCTGATCAAACGTCATTTTGGATTTCAACTGGGCGGTGATCCAGGTGTCTTGGGCGTAATCTGAAATCCCGGACTCTTTGCCAACTTGAATTTCATTGATGACTTCTTTGACGCCGTCGACCTGCCAGGCGAGTTTTACTGCCTGATCGGTAATTTTGGTGTCTTTGCTGGCGCCCGTTAAAAGCACGCGGCCTTCATACACCTCAGCGCCAATCGTCGCGGTAAGCTTAAAGCCGGCATTGACATATTTTTCGAGTACACGCGCCTCAATTTTAAGATCATTGGCTCTACCTTTGAGGCCACGCTCCTGAACGGCGGCCACACCCACTGTTGCGCCTGCACCAACGATGGCGGTACAGCCGGACAAAATTGTCGAAACAGCGAGTAGCGAGATAATGACCAGAACGGGTGCGGAAAACAAGCGGGGCATAACGTTACATCCTTATCGAGTGATCTCAAATATTTAGGCGTCGATTATAGCGCTATATTACTAACTGAAAGCTAATACCTAAACCCAAAAACCGCCCAATATTTGTAAGTTTTATATAAACCGGCTTCAGGAAGGTTGCCAGGCGTTGCAAAGATGACGCGGCCATTGCCAGGGCGCGATGGCGATTAAGTCAAATCGTAGGTCAAATCTCGAATATTTGCTGTGATCTGACGCATAGGCCAAGGCCGCGCGGCCGATGCGTTCGCGCTGACGATAACTTAAAGCCTCCAGCGCCTGGGTCATGTCGCCGCGCGCTTTAACTTCAACAAAAGCGATGGTGTGTCCGCGTTTGGCGAGAATATCGATTTCGCCGAGAGGCGTGCGTAGCTGCCGGGCAAGAATACGGTAGCCTTTGAGGCGCAGAAAAAGTGCCGCCAGGTGTTCAGCAAAGGTGCCAAAATTTCTTGTTTGGTTTTTTTTGGCCGTCATTTTGATATCTTTAAGGCGCGGGCGTAAATCTGGCGCTTGGGCAAACCGGTTTCTTCCGCGAGCTTTGCTGCCACATCGCGTAATGATTTATCCTTGAGGCCTTCAGAAATTAAAATGTCGAGCTCTTCGTCTGATAGCGCGGCAGCTTTCAGGGGCCGGCCGATGACAACAACAATCTCACCCTTGGGCGCGCCGGCCCCCCTATAATGAGCGGCAAGCTCAGCCAAAGAACCGCGGCGGATTTCTTCGTGCAGTTTGGTCAGCTCTCGTGTTACAGCAGCGGGCCGGTCACCTAATTGTTCCGCCATATCACTGAGTGAGGCGGCCAAACGTTTTGCAGATTCGTAGAATATCAGCGTCGCTGGAACGCCTGCCAGTTCAGCCAGCTCCTTGCAACGCTGTCCTGATTTCGACGGTAAAAATCCGGCGAATAAAAAGCGATCGGTTGGCAAACCAGACAATATGAGGCCGGTAATGGCAGCGTTGGCACCGGGCGCAGAAGTAACGTCAAAGCTGCGCTCAATACAGTCTTGCACCAATCTGTAGCCAGGATCTGAAATCGCGGGCGTCCCGGCATCTGATACCAGCGCAATAGCACCGCCTTCGCTGAGGATTTTCATTAAAGCCGGGCGCGCGTGTTCGGCATTATGTTCGTGATAGGCTTTCATAGATGTGTCTATGGCGTGACGAGAGAGCAATTTTCCGGTGACCCGCGTATCTTCGCAGGCAATAATATCTGCGTTGCTCAAAATTTCATGGGCGCGCAGGCTTAAATCCTGGAGATTTCCAATCGGCGTTGCGACCAAATAGAGCCCAGTTTTAAGCCTATTTTTGTGTCCGTCATCGTCCGGTTTACTTCTCATTGGCGCTCCGCTATTTTCAGAAGATGAGCTTTTATCAGAAAGTTTTTCCACTGTCTTTTGCTGGGTCTTCGTTATTGGCGATATTGTTGTTGGTGCCAACTCTAGGGGCCTGCGTTGAGCAACAGTTGACTGAATTACCTCAGGATAGGCAAGGCTCAAATGCGCGGCCAATTGGACCAAGTAATCCGCAATTGGCGCAACAAACGCTTCGGGAAGGCCAATTAAAAGCGCCGGATGTTCAACCCGGTCAGCTCGTCATTCCGGGCGCTGTTGTTGAACCTGCGCCCATTGAAGTGGATCAGGTGCTGGCGCCGCAGAATGAAAAACGGTTTTCGGCGCCCCCTGCCCCGCCGTTGAACCCGAATGTCCCGAGGGTCGCCATTCTTCTGCCGCTTTCAGGAAGTCACTCAAAATTGGGCCAAGCGATGCTCAATGCCGCGCAGCTGGCGTTGTTCCATTTTGCTGATAAAGAGTTTGAGTTATTGCCGCAAGATACCCAAGGCACACCCAATGGCGCCGCCGATGCAGCGGCCTTAGCCATCGGTGATGGCGCCTCACTTATTCTGGGCCCTTTGTTTGCCGGCTCGGTCGAGGCGATTGCGCCGGCAGCGCGGGCAGCGGGCTTAAAAGTCATTGCGTTTTCAAATGATCGGACAATTGCCGGTGACGGTGTGTTCACTATGGGTTTTTTGCCGAGCGAGCAGGTTCAGCGGGTTGTCACCTATGCGATTAAGCGCGGCGTGCGCCGTTTTGCCGTTCTTGCGCCCGATAATGATTACGGTGTCACCATTGCAGATGCTTTAAAACAAACAGCCGAAGCCAATGGTGCCGAGGTTAGTGAACAGGCGTTTTATGATCCCTATGTCACTGATTTTGCCCCGGTCATCAAAGATCTTGCCAATTACGATGCCCGGCGCTCAAATTTACTGGCCGAACGTAAAATTCTGGCAGCGCGAGATGATGAGGTCGCAAAACAAGCGCTCAAGCGGCTCGAAAATCTGCAAACTCTGGGCGACGTTCCGTTTGATGCACTGTTGATCGCCGATGGCGGCAAAAGACTGCAATCCATTGCTGCTTTATTGCCCTATTACGACATTGATCCAAAAAAAATCAGGATGCTCGGTACCGGACAATGGGATACCGCTGGAATTGGCTCGGAACCTGCTTTGGTGGGCGGCTGGTACGCGGCGCCGGCGGCTCAGGAACGACACGATTTCAGGCGCCAATATAAAGCCATTTATGGTGAATTTCCGCCAAGATTGGCAACGCTGGC
>CAJXJM010000299.1 GCA_913054205.1 uncultured Rhodospirillaceae bacterium | reverse complement strand
GATCCGGTGCATTTCGAATGGATGCACGCCAATTGGGCAACGCGATTAAAAGGCGATGAGGAGACGATGGCGCCCAAACATCTCGAAATTGATTTTAGTGAATTTGAATGGGGCATTAGTTACAAGCGGGTGCGCGAAGATACCGATAAAGATCATCCTTTGTGGACAATCGGCCGCCACTGTCTGTGGCCCAATGCACTCTACACCGGCGATCATTTTGAATGGCGTATTCCTGTTGATGATGAGACGACCCTGAGCATCGGTTGGTTCTTTAACCGTGTGCCAAACGAGATGGAGCCCTTTGTTCAGAACAGTATTCCCCATTGGTATGGGCCACTCGTTGATGAAGATACTGGCCGCTGGATTACCAGCCATGTGATGAACCAGGATTTTGTCGCCTGGGTCGGGCAGGGAACGAAAGCGGATAGAACCAAAGAACATCTCGGACGAAGTGACCGTGGTGTGGCAATGATCCGCAAGCGCTTTTTAGATGATATGAAGGTCATTGAAAATGGCGGCGATCCGAAGGCCATTGTGCGGGACGAAAAAGTAAACGAATGCATCAAATTTCCATTAATAGGTTATGAGCGCATGATTAACGGATATCCACGAGAAGCGTTGAATGATCCCAATAACATTATTATGCGGGCAACTCGGAATTTCGTTTTTCAGGCAGGACAGCCTGATCACGTGAAAGCAGCCTATGAAAAGGCCATGGGCTTTAAAATGGAAGATAGTGGCGCAAGATAACAAGCAGTCTTATGATGTTGTCACAATGAATACACCAAATATAGAAATGGTTTTCGAAAGCCACTCACGTGTTGGCGAAGGGGCGGTTTGGTCGGTGGATGAAAAGGCTCTCTACTGGGTCGACATTCCGCCAGGCCATTTCAATCGATTTGATCCTTCCAGCGGTCAAAATATCGTCTGGCAAATGCCGACCGAAATTGGCTGCTTTGCTCTAATGGATGATGGGAGTGGTGCGGTGGTGGCGCTCAATAATGGCTTTCACAAATTTGATTTTGAAAGTGAAGCACTGTCGCTCATCGATAATCCTAAATCGGATGAACCTGGCAATCGATTCAATGATGGTACAACCGATCCTGTTGGACGTTTTTTGGCAGGAACTATGCCGCTGGGCGAGCAGGGCGATCACCCGCAAGGATCTCTCTATATCCTCGATCTCGATGGTATGACCCGAAAACTAAAAGGCGGGTTATGGATTCAAAACGGCTTGGCGTTTAGTCCCGATGGCAAAAGGATGTATTTAGCCGACACAAACCAAGGCGGAGGCGTTATTTGGGCCTATGATTATGACGTAGATACTGGAACGCCTTCAAATGAACGCCTTTTTGTCGATTGCAATGAATATGCTAGTAGCCCGGATGGTGGCACGATTGATGCGGATGGCTGTTATTGGATGGCAGGTGTCAGGGGGTGGGAATTGCTGCGATTTACGCCGGACGGCAAGCTGGATCGACGTATTGAGATGCCGGTGGAAAAACCGTCTAAAATTGCTTTTGGTGGACCTAATCTAGACATTATGTATGTCACGACGATTGGAAATGTCGGTCCTGACGGGAAGGGTGATCCGGCGCAGCCGCACGCTGGCTGCCTGTTTGCAATTGAAGCCGGCGTTCAGGGATTGCCAACTCCTCCAGCTAGGGTTTCTTGGTGACCCTGGTTGCGAGGTTCTCCCAAGCGCGGTCAATTGCGAGATCGCTGTAAAACATTTCTGTGCACTGTTCCGTCTCACCCGGTGTGAGATAGCGAACGTCGCCGAGGGCCATTGACTGGAGTTGAACTGAGGCTGAAACCTGGAGGTAGACGGCGGTTAGAGTGGCCGCTTTGATATCAGGGCCAACCACGGCGCAGCCGTGACCGCGCATCAGAACGACATTTGCTTGCCCCATAGCTTTGGCCAGGTCTCGGCCATGATCCATGTTGCGCACCAATAGATCCGTATCGCCAAAATTATCGTAGATGTCCCAAATCGGGATGTCGCGCCCAATGGCAGCGCCGGTGTGGATGATCGGTTGAAGCGGCGTGCCGGTGACGCCAAACGGAATGACGGGCAGTGAGTGATTATGAACAACTGACTGCACTTCGGGGCGGGCTTCAAAAATTGCGCCATGGATAAAGCGTTCGCCGTAAGGACGCAAAGTCGAACCATCGACGCTGTTGCTCTCCAAATCGAATTCCATGATATCGCCCCGGGAAACGATCTCGGGGCTTCTGGAGCAAGACAGAAAATAATGATTTGGGTTATCAGGATTGCGGACACTTATATGACCAAATGAATCAACGACTTTTTCATTCGCTAGAATATGGTTGGCGATAACCAACTCGTCTATAAGGGCTTCAAGTTTTGAATTCATAGTTTAGTCATCCTGATTATAGAAAGTGATAGAGCGAACTATAGTTTAATATTTTACCTAGACCAATCGGTGCAATTCATTTTTGATCAAAAACGATTTGAATTCTAAGTAAAATTAAGTTGCATAGAGGATTGGATGGTATAAAGACTAAGACTTATTGATTTAGGTATATTATTTTGCTCGGTTCGATTCTATCTCTCATTTCAGCTGCCTTTTTTGGCCTGAATAGCGCAGCTATTCGCCGCGCCGTTCTGACCGGTTCGGTATTGCAAGGTGTCGCGATATCTGTGCCGCTCGGTGTGCCGGTGTTTGTTATTGCTTCTTTGATGGCCGGGTCTTTTGGTCTGTTGTGGGAGTTTTCCGGCAACGACTACATTTTGCTTTCAGTCGGTGGAATCATTCATTTCGGTTTTGGGCGCTACAGCAATTATCGTGCAACCAAGGCGATGGGTGCCAACCTCGTGCGCCCCATTCAACAATGGAATGTTATATTGTCGCTTGCCTTAGCAATGTGGTTTTTGGACGAGACCCTGGGTCCTTTGCGGGTGTTTGGCATTATTTTGCTGCTGGTCGGGCCGCTCATTATGGTACGCGACCACGGCAAGTTCAGCGCTAAAGTCCAAAAAAATAATGAAGACAACGAAAACAATGTTGCCGTTTTTGAGCCAAATTACACTGAAGGCATAACATTTGCGGTTTTTTCGGCGCTGGGTTTTGGCTCAAGCGCAATATTCATTCGGGCTGCCATTGGCGATATGGGTATTACCGCAGGTATAACCGGTGGGATTGTATCTTACGGCGCTGCAGCGATCATCATATTACTTGTGATAGCTCATCCGAAGCGTCTCAGGCATGTCCTTTCGATGTCTGCAACGTCAGCAAAATGGTTTTTGTTTTCGGCATTCACGATTGCAATTTCACAAATGCTGCGGTTTATGGCGTTGGCTGTCGCGCCGGTCTCCGTGGTGGCACCCATCCAACAAACCACTGTAATATTTCAAGTTATTTTTGCCTGGTTTATGAATCGCGAACACGAAGCATTTGGCATCTGGGTGATGCTTGGAATAATTTCTTCCTTTTTTGGTGCCGTTGCACTTTCGATCAGTACCGAATTTGTAATTGAGCTATTTAATCTCCCGCCGGAAATTATTGAAATCATTAATATTCAGTGGCCCTAGCTTCGATTGAAACGTGGTGATTACATTTTACCCATTCTAATATGATTAAATAATAGTCACATAAATATAATGCCTAATTAATAATCATATAATTTTTTCCATTACCCCTATATAGCCGTTAAATTGACCGGTAAAAATAGAATAAGTCTTTGTTAATAAATAAGTATTCTCGATTTATCGAAGCTGTTGTGAAAACTGGCACGCCCCTTGCTGTTATAGGTTCAGTATTGCAACAACTTAATCGTGGAGAGACTTATGACTAACAAATTTCGTACATTAGCAGGCGCTAGTGTAATCGCATTATCAGCACTGCTTGGTGGTACTGTTCAGGCTGCTGAAACAATTAAAATCGGCGTACTACATTCTCTTTCCGGCACGATGGCAATCAGTGAAACCACACTGAAAGACACCATGCTGATGCTCGTTGAAGAGCAAAATAAAAAAGGCGGCCTTTTGGGTAAGAAACTCGAAGCCGTTGTCGTGGATC
>CAJXJM010000298.1 GCA_913054205.1 uncultured Rhodospirillaceae bacterium | reverse complement strand
ATAATTCATACGCGTTGGGCCAATAATTCCAATGGCACCAACAAGCTGGCTGGAGCTGGAATGATAGGGCGCGACAATAAACGAACAGCCCGAGAGATTAAACAACTCATTATCAGCACCAATAAATATTTGAACGCCTTCCGCCGTATCGGCGAGTTCCAGTATTTTAAGCATGGTCTCATTGGTTTCCAGCGCGGAAAACAGCGCTCGGATGCGTTCGAGATTATCAATAGCGTTCACATCTTCGAGCAAATTCGCCTGACCGCGGACAATCAGAGTGCCGCGAACATTTCCAGAGGCAGCGTCGCCGGCCCAAGTCGCCAAGCCCGCTTCAACCACTTTGGCTGATAGTTTATTGAGCTGAATTTTGCTTTGTTCAATTTCTGCGTTAATTGAGCTACGGGCTTCAGCAATCGTCCGGCCAACCAGGCGCGCGTTTAAATAATTTGTGGCTTCAGTAAAGGCCGAGGCCGGGATATCGCGGGGAACTTCGAGTATGCGATTTTCAACCACCCCTTCGGCTGTGACCATCACGACCAAAGCTTTACCAGGACTCAAATTGACAAATTCAATATGCTTGAGCGGAGAATCGGTTGTTGGGGCCAATACCAGACCTGCACAATTCGACAAGCCTGACAGCATTGAGCCGGCTTCTTCCAATACACTTTCCAGGCTTTTGCCGGTCCCCGCCAGCCGGCTATCAAGATCATTGCGCTCATCAGATGACAAATTGCCGACTTCCAGCAAACCATCGACAAACATGCGAAGACCCAAATCCGTGGGCATTCTGCCAGCCGACGTATGCGGCGCAAATAACAATCCAAAATCTTCGAGATCGGCCATCACGTTGCGGATCGTCGCCGGCGATAAATGGGTCGACAATTGCTGAGACAGAGAGCGCGAGCCAATCGGCTCACCAGTCTCGACAAAAGACTCGACGATCTTCATAAAAATTTCGCGGCTGCGATCATTTAACTCGGATATAACGGGACGTTTTGTGGTCATGATGGGCGGAATGTAGGTTTGCTGTCCCGAAACGTCAACGACTTGCCATTAAATTTAAGTATTTTTATTATTCTGGTTATTATTCTAGACCGGGTCCCTCGGCTTCGTTAGGTTGCCGCAACCAATTTTTTGGCTAAAAATTTATAGAACTAGGAAGGAATACAGATGCGCCCTTCTGGCAGAGCACCAGACCAATTGCGGGACGTGACGATCGAACCGAATTTTAACAAACACGCCGAAGGCTCCTGCCTGATCAAATTCGGCGACACCCATGTAATTTGCACGGCATCTGTAGAGGATCGCGTACCATCGTGGCTGAGGGACCAAGGCCATGGCTGGGTGACGGCGGAATATGGCATGCTGCCGCGCTCCACCAATTCGCGGACAAATCGGGAAGCAGCGAGAGGCGGTCAAGGCGGCAGAACCCATGAGATTCAGCGCCTTATTGGCCGGTCATTGCGCGCCATCACGGATTTAAAAGCGCTCGGCGAAATTCAAATTCGGGTTGATTGCGATGTTATTCAGGCCGATGGCGGCACCAGAACCGCGTCGATTACCGGCGGATATGTCGCGCTGCATCTCGCCTGTCAAAATCTCGTGACATTGGGACTGACCAAAGAAATCCCGTTAATTGGCCATATGGCTGCTGTTTCCTGCGGCATTTTTGAGGGAACGCCGGTGCTTGATCTGGATTATCCTGAAGACAGCAATGCCGAGGCAGATAGCAACTTTGTCCTCACCGAAACATCAGAAATCATTGAAATCCAGGGAACGGCTGAAGATACACCGTTTTCGGAGGCGCATTTTTTGGAAATGCTGTCACTCGCCAAAAAAGGTGTCACTGAATTGGTAGAAATACAAAAGAAGGCGTTAGGGATATAAAACCACCCCGGCTTTTTAAATATATCCGCCTCAAATCAATTAAACCTACCCCGGGGTAGATTTAATTTAACAAGGATTTCGAATGCCGCGCAAATTTACCGAGAAAAAACTGGTTATAGCCAGCCATAACCCCGGAAAAGTCATTGAAATCAATGATTTATTAGGCCCCTTTGGGGTTGAAGCGGTCTCGGCGAGCGCGCTTAATTTGCCGGAACCTATTGAAGATGGTGAGACCTTCATTGCAAATGCTGAATTGAAGGCCCGCGCCGCGGCAAATGGCGCAAACTTACCGGCTCTGGCCGATGATTCCGGCTTGGTTGTACCAATTTTAGGCGGAGATCCTGGGATTTATTCGGCACGGTGGGCCATAAATCCAAATCGGGAAACCAAAGATTTCGATCTCGCAATGAAGAAAGTTAAACAAGCCATTGAGGCAAAAGGTGAAAATCCGGAAGGCCAAAGCGCTTATTTTGCCTGCGCCCTAAGCCTCAGCTGGCCAAATGGCGACATAGAAACGCTTGAAGGCCAAGTTCAGGGTAGATTGACTTTTCCGCCGCGCGGGACAAAAGGTTTCGGTTACGATCCAATATTTGTTCCGATTAATTATCAATTAACCTTCGGCGAAATGGAGCAAGGCGAAAAACACCAAATGAGCCATCGGGCAGAGGCCTTTCAAAAACTTGTAACTCGTTGTTTTAGATAAAAAATGTCACAAATTGAATCTGCTTTCGGGATTTATATTCATTGGCCTTTCTGCGCCAAAAAATGCCCCTATTGTGACTTCAATAGTCACGTGCGAGACTCGATTGATCATGATCAATGGCTAAAAGCTTATCTCAACGAGCTAAGATATTACGCTAACGAAACATCCGTAAACACTGTAACAAGTATATTTTTTGGCGGCGGCACACCGTCTTTGATGAAACCGGTTGTCATCGAAGCAATATTGGAGGAAATCAAGCGCCTTTGGACCTGTTCTGAAAGCCTTGAAATCACCGCCGAGGCCAATCCGTCGTCCTCAGAAATTCAGTTATTTGAAGATTTTAAGCAAGCTGGCATCAATCGCCTATCGATCGGTGTTCAGAGCTTTGATGATGCTGTGCTTGGGTTTTTAGGCCGACTCCATAATTCAAAAGAAGCTGAAAAAGCCATCAATGCAGCCGCGCATACTTTTGATCGCTTCTCCTTTGATCTAATTTATGCACTTCCAGACCAAACGCCAGATCAATGGCGACGCCAACTCAGCGACGCACTTCAAATGGCAGGTGATCATCTGTCATTGTATCAACTCACCATTGAACCCGGCACCGCCTTTCATAAAGACCGTGTGGCAGCCGCCAATGAAGACACTGGCACCGAACTCTTTGAAATTACACAAGAATTGATGGATCAAGCGGGTTTACCGGCCTACGAGATCTCCAATCATGCGCGGCCCGGCGAGGAAAGCCGCCACAATCTGGTTTATTGGCGGGGTCAGGCCTATCTCGGGATCGGCCCCGGTGCGCATGGCCGTCTCATGGGAGCTGATTTCGAAACTGAAATGATCCACAATTTCCGGGAGCCCGAAAAATGGCTGGAATTGGCTTCCACTAAGGACCTCGGCATGCAAAAACGCCGTGCTTTGACGGCGATAGAGCGGCGCGACGAAATCGTCTTAATGAGTTTACGCCTTACCGAAGGTCTCTCCGCTGATCACTTTCACACATTAACCGGCACAGATTTGGCCGATACGCTGGATCAAGATCGCCTTCAAGCCCTTGAAAAAGTAGGGTTTGTTTCATTTGGCGACGGTGTTTTAAAAGCGACCAAAGAAGGCCGCCAGCGCCTCAACGCGGTGCTCTCGCATTTGCTTGTCTAAATTAAATTACCTGGCTGGAGTATCGAAGCTTTTGGGCGCATGGCTGATGATCTTGGTGCCTCTCTCCCGCACTTGATGGACCGACAACCTGCGCTCAGCAACGCCTTCCGGTAAAAATCTGAAAATGCCATCGCGGCCGGTAAATCCCTGCGGGGCGGTTATTTCAGAGATATCAAAGATCGCATTGCGTTCCGGGCGGACCTCCGGCGTCTCATTGGCGTTTTCGCTTTCGGCTTTTTTAGGCGCCTCGTTTTGCGCAAAGACGGCGGCCAAAGCCGTCGCATCATAGGCCAGCGTTGCCAAT
>CAJXJM010000297.1 GCA_913054205.1 uncultured Rhodospirillaceae bacterium | reverse complement strand
ATGGTCATAGAAAATATCCGTAGCCTCCTCCCAGCGATCTCCAAACATTTTAGGAAAACTATCCCGGAGAGAAAGCCTCACATTCGCACGGGCCTGTTCCATCGACCAAGCCTCATGGCCCATCGCAGCAAACGTCGCATTCATTGCGTCCAGGATCGAAACCCAATTGCTCGCCAACGTATCATCCCAATCAAACAGTATTGCTTCAGGCAATTCGAGAAGAGTACTCACGAGGGATTATCCATGTAATTCAAATAATGCTCTATCAGCTTTCGCGCAATTGGCCCGACCTTGCCGTCACCAATTTGAACACCATCAATTTCGACTGCAGGTTTTACCAGCGCGGTTGAGCTGGTTGAAAATGCTTCTTTTGCTTGTTTAGCCTCTTCCAGAGTAAACGAACGTTCAACACATTTAACGCCTGCCTCTTTGGCCAACTTCATGACAGTCTGGCGGGTAATGCCTGAAAGAATGAGGTTGTCGGTCTGGCGCGTCACCAATTCACCCTCTGCCGTAACAATCCACGCGTTCGAGGACGTGCCTTCCGTGACCATGCCTTCTTCGTTGACGAGCCAGGCCTCAATCGCGCCCTCATCTGCGGCTATTTGTTTGGCCATGACGGCCGGTAATAGTGAAACTGTCTTGATGTCGCAGCGCTTCCAACGGATATCCGGTTGCGAGATAATTTTGTGGCCATTGCTTGCCGTCTCAATTGACGGTTTGGCGGTGCCTCTGGCATAGATAACGATGCTGGGTTTTAGATCTTTTGGATAGGCAAAATCGCGTGGCGCGACACCCCGAGTGATTTGAAGATAAACGCTGCCGTTTGATACCCGGTTGCGACTAATCACCTCGCGTAAAATAAAGCCAAATGCGCGCCGTGACACCGGCCATGGAATATTTAGCTCGCCGAGTGATCTATTCAAACGTTCCAAGTGAGGTTCAATATCAACCAGATTGCCTTCACTGATGGCAATGACTTCGTAAACGCCATCGGCAAATTGAAAGCCGCGATCTTCAATATGAACGCCGGCCCGATTATGCGGCAGATAGCGTCCATTAACATAAGCAATTCTTGGCATGGTGATCTTCTAGAAATATTCGAGGCGAACAGAAAACATTTTTTCGACTTCACGGACAGATTCCGCAGCGGCAAAAAGCACAACCCGGTCATTGACTTGAACAACCGTATCGCTTCGAGGCGTGATAACTTCACCATCCCGCACAATCGCGCCAACCAATACATTGTCCGGCAGATCGGTCTCTTTAAGAGGAACACCGACCAGGCTGGAGGTCTCCATGGCTTCTGCTTCGATAATCTCACCAAATCCGTCGCGGATCGTGTGCACAGAATGAATGCGTCCTTTTCGGACGTGCTGGAGAATAGTTGAAACTGTAATATTGCGAGGGCTAACGACGACATCTATGCCAAGCGATGGTGTTAGCGGCAGGTAGGTTTCGCTGTTGATGAGCGTGATGGCGCGCCGGCTACCCATGCGCTTAGCCAGTAACGACGACAAGATATTTGTTTCATCGTCATTAGTAACGGCGACAACGGCTTCAGCTGAAGCAACGTTTGCTTCTTCAAGGATTTCAGTATCGAGAACCGAGCCTTGAAGGACAACTGAGCGTTTTAATGATCTGGCCACATGTTCGGCGCGCTTTTTATCACTCTCGATGACTTTTAAATTTACCGATGGATGATTGGTTTCGATTTCGCTGGCTAGAAATTCGCCGATGTTACCACCGCCAAATATAACCATGCGGCGGGCTTCGGTTTCTTCATGGCCAAATGCCGCCATGGCGCGCTCGATATGATTGCTATCAACAACGAAATAAACTTCATCGCCGGGAAGCATGTGATCATCTGCTTTTGGTATGATTGGCGTGTTGTCGCGTACAATTCCGACAATCACCACATTAAGATCTGGAAATAGCTGAGTGAGTTGACGAAGCGGTGTATTCACAACAGGGCAATCTTCGCCGCAGCGAACGCCGGTCATTTTGACTTTATCATCGACCAGAGAGATCATGTCGAAAGCACCCGGCACACGAAGACGGCGGGCAACCGCACGGGCAACCTCTAGTTCTGGCGAAATCACGACATCAATCGGCATGTGATCGCGGGAATATAAGTTAGCCCATTTGTCTTCGAGATATCCTTGCTGGCGGATGCGCGCGATTTTCATGGTGACGTCGAAAAGTGAATGGGCGACCTGACAGGCCACCATGTTCACTTCATCTGCCTGGGTCACTGCTATCAGCATATCCGCATCCGCGGCGCCCGCTTGCGCCAGCACATTCGGATGGGACGCAAAGCCGTTTATTGCTTTCACGTCCAAGGTATCGCTGATTTTACGCGTCAATTCAGCCGACTGATCAACAACAGTGACTTCGTTGTCTTCCTGTGCCAAATAGCGTGCAATGTTGAAGCCAACCTGCCCCGCGCCACAAATAATTACTTTCATAACCCGCTCAATATACTAAAAATGTGAAAAAATGAAGGAAAATCAATAGGTAGTAGAGCTAATCGTTTGCCGCTCTGGCTCTATCATCTGACTGGAAGCCAAGAGATTTAAGTTTTCGATGAAGCGCAGAACGCTCCATTCCAATGAAAGAAGCGGTTTTGGAGATATTCCCGCCAAATCGGCTTATCTGGGCTTCAAGATATTCGCGTTCAAATATCGCACGCGCCTCACGAAGCGGTAATCCCATGAATTCGGTACTATCCAACCCGCTCTGAGACTCACCACCAGCCGAACCTATTTCAGTTGGAATCATATCTGATCGAATGAATTCAGATTCGTCACCGGGTGCCATGATCAGGACGCGCTCAACAACGTTTCGTAATTCTCGAACATTTCCCGGCCAGGCATAAGCTTGCAAAGTCGCTATGGCATCTTCAGAGAAAATGCGCGCCGGCCTGCCTGTTACACTCGACATTTGATTCATGAAGTATTTGGCGAGCGCCGGAATGTCTTCTCGGTAATCACGTAGCGGCGGAATTTCGATGGGTACGACACTTAGGCGATAAAATAAATCTTCGCGGAAACGTCCATCACTCATTTCAACCGATAAATCTTTAGTAGAGGCTGCAATCACACGTACATCAACGTCTATACGGGTTGCACCGCCTACGCGCTGAAAGGTTTGCTCCTGCAAAACGCGGACAATTTTGCCCTGTGTTTCAAGTGGCATGTCGGCCACTTCATCAAGAAAGAGTGTGCCGTTGTGGGCTTGTTCAAAGGTTCCGATTTCACGGGGTCCTCGACCATCGCTTGATGTTTCAACACCAAACAAGCTGATTTCAAAATTATCGGGATGCATGGTGGCGCAATTAAGTGAAATAAACGGACCACTGTTTCTGGTTGAGTTCTTGTGGAGCAAATGAGCGATGACATCTTTGCCAGACCCCGCAGGGCCGGTGATTAAAACCCGGCTGTTGGCGCTTGCGACGCGTTCAATGGACTGACGTAATTGGCTAATAACGGTCGAACCTCCGATGAGATCAACCTCGCCGCCTGCTCTTTCTCTAAGCTCGGCGTTTTCGCGTTTGAGCTGGGCATTCTCAATTGCTCGGCTGACGACGAGAATCAAACGATCAGAGGTGAACGGTTTTTCAATAAAATCAAAAGCGCCAATGTTGATGGCGGATACAGCCGTTTCGATATTGCCATGGCCACTCATCATCACCACCGGCACGCTTGGATGAACCGTGCAAATGGTTTCCAATATTTCCATGCCTTCGAGCGGGCTTTCGAGCCAAATATCGAGCAACACAAGATTTGGGCGTCGCGATTCAATTGACGCCAATGCGGATGAGCGGTCATGTGCCTCGCGCGTCTGATGCCCTTCATCTTCAAGGATGCCCGCTGCCAGCATGCGGATGTCAGCCTGATCATCGACGATTAAAATATCATGCGCCATGAATTTAATTAAAACTCGTTTGAATATGCATTAGATTAGAAATCTCGCTATTCGTTTCGATCAGAATAGAATTATTTTTAAGATTTTCTAAAAACCAAAGTGACTTTAGCCCCACCGCCACCG
>CAJXJM010000296.1 GCA_913054205.1 uncultured Rhodospirillaceae bacterium | reverse complement strand
TTCATTGCTTTTTTGGCTTTTAAGATTGGCATCGGACAGTTCATGCCTTTGGTATCGAGTTCCATATCCATTTCATATTCTTCCTATTTCTCATTCGTTTTTTATTATTTTGGATTTCCTAAAATGTATCTATTTGAAATTTACAAATCAATCTAATTATAAGTACTTTAGGGCTACCGAGAGGCTTGTCACGAGTTTAAATTCTCTTGTTATTTAAAATATTTCATACTCTATAATTGTACTATCAGAAGCCATATATTCATTCAATTTGTACTTTTTGTTCAAACATGTCCAAGCAAAAACCTATAAAACGGACTCAAATTTATAGCGTTGCTTAAGTATTCAGGGTGATAGGTTCGCCAAGCAGCTTTGGGCGGATGATCTGTTGTTTGAAGAAAAGTAGCGGCGCTCTGAATATATATTCAGATTTCACTTGTAGGTGCTATTCTACTTTTTCCATTTCCGGGCTAGCAACGCGTCGATCCTCGCCTTGGATTGGCAATTCTTTGACGCGTCGATCAGGGCCGCAAAATTTTTCCGAATGAATGAAAATTCTGGGTTTTTCTATGAGATGGCAAATGCGGGCGTAAACTGATTAGCCGACAAGGGAAGGGTGAGATATTCGTTCATGCCAAGATCGCGCGCCGCAATAACGTATTGTTTCTCCAAGTAAGAGGTGACGGCGATGATCGGCGTTTCACTTAGGCTTTCATTGGGGCTGAACCTGATCGCTTTGAACAATTTGATGGAGTCGGTAAACGGTGTCCAACCGGCAAATATAATATCAGGCGCAATATCAGGTATGCGATCAATTGCGACACTGAAATTTGATTCTGTATATATCCTTTGGGGTTTAAACTGGTTCAATAATTCCGTTACCTACGTGCGGACGAATGGATTTTCTTCGACAATAAAAAAACTGATTTCTGAAAAACTATAGGCTGTGGACATAACTCAAAAGTCTCTCCGCATATTTGGTATCTCTATAATTAATTAAATAATTTTTTTGTCTGCAAAATTAATTCTGCCTGAGTGTTTTGCCAGGAATTTTGCTTTGTCCTGCTCAAACTGAAACATGATAATAAGTGTTTTTGACTCTCGTTTATCATCCATATCTTCAATACCGATCGTGAACTTACCTTCGCTATTTGTCTCCAGCCACTCTTCCAATTCCATGATCGAGCCATTGGTTTTAAATTCAATGCCGCAGGACAGCCCTTTTCCATCAGAATCAGCACTATCTCCTGACTTGTTTTTTACCCGCAGAAATCCCCTTGCGGTCGGCACCTGCTCTCAATTGCCGCGCAACTCCAGCTAAAATATTGTTCTTTATTTTTTGAAATGGAATCTCAATCCAATAACTTCCACAAAACCCTCATTAAGAATCCCATATCGGTCATATTATCCTACGATGGCATATGTATTCTATTCGCTCAACTGTGGATTATTGATTAAGGCAAAAGTCGACAAATACGGGGGTTTTAACGCCTCAATTTCTTTTCATAATTGAAAAATAATTTCATTTTTGAAAAGTATTTCTGAGCACCTATTCACTTAAAATCTTTGATTTTAGCCATTTTTTTTATGGCACGTCATTTGCTATTTACTTATAAAGTAAAGTCGAACGCTGAATTCAGGGAGGCGTTATATATATGTCGGGTGAAAAATCAAAAAAACTCGTTGTCGGGATGACGGGCGCAACAGGATCCATTCTTGGCGTGCGCCTTCTGGAAATCCTCCAAAATAGTGACGTTGAAACCCATTTGGTCGTTAGTAAATGGGCGCATCAAACTCTCGAGCATGAAACCAATTTAAAATACGAACAACTGTGTGAGTTGGCAGATGAAACCTATAGTCCGGGTGACATGGGCGCTGCTGTTTCTTCCGGCTCGTTTAGAACAGCAGGGATGGTGGTCATTCCGTGCTCGCTCCGCAGCGTTGCGGCCATCGCAAGCGGCCAGGGAGATCATCTGGTTCACCGTGCCGCTGACGTCGTACTCAAGGAGAATCGTCCTTTGGTATTGGTTGCGCGCGAGACACCTCTCAGCACTATTCATCTTGAGAACCTGTTGAAACTTTCCAGATTAGGCGTTCGTATAGTGCCGCCGATGCCAGCTTTTTATAATCACCCAAACAGCCTGGATGATATGATTGATCACATTGTAATGCGTGTCTTGGACCAGTTCGATATAGAAATTGATGCGGATAAAATTTCGGCAACGCGGTGGACGGGTGAAATGAAAAACCAAAAACCGCAGCTTGTGAAAAGTTAGACCTGTACCAGAAATTTAAAATCAGAAATTTTGAGGAAGATAAAAATGAGCGAAAAAGATTTAACCAGCCTCCGTGGTACCCTTGATTGGCTGCGCGCAGAAGGCGATCTGATCGAAACCGATAAAGAAGTCAATCCTGATCTCGAGATCACCGGCCTGCAAAAACATTTGGACGGTGGACCGCCCATCTTGTTTGAAAATGTCAAAGGCAAGTCGCATGCGCGCGCGGTCACCAATCTGTTCTCAGATATTGGTATTATCGAAAAAATGTTCAATTGGGATGGCCCGGTTGATCGGACCAAGAAACTCGCTTATGCGTTGACCCACCCGATGGCATCAGTGGAAATTTCGCAAGACGAAGCACCGGTCCAGGAACACGTCATCACCGACGATCTCGACGTTAATAAATGGATTACCGCGATTCGTCATACCGACCTTGAGCCAGAGCTGACCATCGGCTCCGGAATTTCCTGTGTCGTTGGCGATTATTTTGATGGCGGTAGTCATATTGGCTATAACCGGATGAACTTCCGCTGGGGCAATGTCGGCACGCTGCAAATCTCGCCGGGCTCCCATATGTGGCAGATCATGACGGCGAATTATCATAATGAGGAGCCAATCCCGATCTCCATGTGCTTTGGCGTTCCACCGGCATGTACGCTGTTGGCCGGTTCCGGTTTTGACTATGCCATTTTACCAAAAGGCTGCGATGAAATCGGCATGGCGGGAGCTGTGCAAGGAAGTCCAATCCGATTGGTAAAATGCCAGACGATTGATGCGCTAACCTTGGCCGATTCTGAGTATGTCCTCGAAGGATATCTCCATCCACGGGACAAACGGTATGAGACCAAAGAAGCGGAAGATCTAGGCGTTCAGGGTAAAACCTTCTTCCACCCGGAATGGGCGGGCTATATGGGCAAAGCTTATAAAGCACCGACTTTCCATGTGACCGCGATTACCATGCGGAAACCTGAAGGCAAGCCGATCATTTTCCCGCTCGGTGTTCATACCTCTGATGACGCCAATATTGATACAACGGTTCGGGAATCTGCGATCTATGAGCTTTGTGATCGCTTGCAGCCCGGCATCATCCAAGATTGCCACATTCCCTACAGCATGACCGATTGGGGTGGTTGCATCATTCAGGTGAAGAAGCGCAATAAAATTGAAGAAGGCTGGCAGCGTAACTTCCTCTCCGCCATTTTGTCGTGCTCGCAAGGCATGCGCCTGGCCATTGCCGTCAGTGAAGACGTCGATATCTATTCGATGGATGACATTATGTGGAACTTAACCACGCGGGTTAATCCTCGGACGGATATTCTTAATCCAATTCCGGGTGGTCGCGGTCAGACCTTCATGCCGGCAGAACGTATGACGGCAGGGGACAAAGCCTGGACCGCCTCAAATACTGAGTTCGAAGGCGGCATGGGTATCGATGCGACGGTGCCGTTTGGCTATGAGCAGGACTTCCATCGCCCGGTCTATCCGGTCGACAAAGTAAAACCGGAAGATTTCCTGACCGATGAACAAATCAAACATGCAAAAAGTTATATGCATGGATGGGTGCATTCTTTGGCCAAAACAGGTCGCTAGAAACGCAAAAATGGGGCGACGTAATTTGGTAGGTCGTCCCAATTTTGAATTTTGAAATATGGATATGAGCGTAGGTATAAATAATCGGTTACAGGAATGGCTAAAAAGCCATGCCCTCGTGCATCCTGATAAGTCGTTTATTGTGAGCATCGATCAGGACAAATCTGTGGCCTACGGTGAGGCCTATCAAACCTGCTG
>CAJXJM010000295.1 GCA_913054205.1 uncultured Rhodospirillaceae bacterium | reverse complement strand
AAAGGTTTGATCGAGAATCCAGTGTTGCGTCGAACCATGGGCGCGGCCGGTAAAGACCGTGCCAACGCAGAGTTTGCCTGGCCAAAGATCATATTGGCCTATGAGGAACTTTGGCATGAATTGACAGACCGTCGTTCCTCAGACACCGAATCGGCACCTAAAAAAGACGAGGCGCCGTTTCATCCCTCCTTTCCCGATCCCTTTGATATGTTTGAAAAATTCCCAACACACCATTTTTCAGAAAATGGGGAAATTGAACTTATCATCAAGAATTGGTCGGAGGCGATGAAACTCATTTCCCTAAAAACCGGCTTTGTGTATGCAGGATCCTTGATCGAAATTGAGGAGCTGCCATTTTTAATGGGGCATTTGGAACCCGGTGCACCCATACCGATAAAAGTGTTAGCTGATCTTCTACCAAAATTGAATACCAGCGATCTTCTCCGCACCTTGAACTGGTTGACCAAGCTCGGTATTTGTCGCTATCACCCCTAAACCCCACAACCTTTATGGTTTATAATAAATCTAGACTGGCAAATTCTGTGTCAACGTAGTAAATTAGGGCTATGTGAAATTCCGCTCCACTGGGAGCGACGATTTTTTAGGAGACAAAAAATGTTTATACAAACTGAGGCGATGCCTGATCCGTCGCGCATGAAATTTTTTCCAGGTGAATCTGTCCTGGCATCCGGGTCTGCTGAATTTCCAGACGAGGAAGCCGCTGAGCGCTCCCCTCTTGCGACCCGCTTGTTTGAAGTTGATGGTGTCGACAGTGTCACGCTGTATGACGAATTCGTCACCGTTATCAAAGAAGAAGGGTTTGATTGGCAGCTCATGAAGCCAATGATCCTTGGCGCGATCATGGACCATTACACGGCTGGCGATCCGATGATTGTCGGTGCATCAGATGTTGATGACGAACTGGAAGCTGAACTCGAAGCTCTATTTGTCGAGCGTGAAGAAGACAAAGAGGCCATCGCCCAGATCAAAGAACTGATGAATGACCGGGTAAAACCTGCCGCCGAACAAATGGGCGGCGACGTCATCTACAAAGGCTTTTTGGACGGTGTTGTTTATGTCGAATTTATCGGCCCAACAACCGGTCTTGCGGGTGGCATGACAAATGTAATAGGTCATTACATTCCAGAGGTGCGCGCCGTTAAAGATTACCGCGATGCAATCTCCAAGCCGGGCCTTGATACCGAAGACGGCAGAGCCATCCTCCAGGTCTTGGATGAGCGGATTAATCCTTCAATTGCCAGCCACGGTGGCCACATCTCGTTGATCGACGTCAAAGACAATACCGTTTATGTGCGCCTTGAAGGCGGTTGTCAGGGCTGCGGCATGGCCGATGTCACGTTGAAACAAGGCGTCGAAGTTGAGATTAAAAACGCAGTGCCGAGCATCGTTGCTATCCTCGATGTGACGGATCACGCCGGCGGCGAAAATCCATACTACTCACCAGGCAAAGGTGGCGCGCCCGCTTAACAGAGTGCGCCGGCAACTTATGCAGGTCCTATTATTATCGACGTATGATCTCGGCCATCAGCCGTTCAGCCTAGCCTCGCCCGCAGCCAAGCTTAGAACTGCCGGGGCCTCAGTCACTTGCAATGATCTCGCCATCGATGATTTGAACGAAAAAGCTGTCCGTGAAGCTGGCCTGATCGCGCTTTATTTGCCGATGCACACAGCAACGCGGCTTTCGGTCGCGCTTCTGCCGCGCCTTAAAGAATTAAATCCCGAAGCACATATTGCGTTTTACGGGCTCTATGCGCCCCTCAATGCCGAGTATCTGAAATCTATTGGCGGCGACAGTTTTATAGGCGGTGAATTTGAAGATGGACTGGTAGAAATTTATGTTTCTGTGGCCGCTGGAGACACACTCTCCTCAGAACCGCAAATCTCAACCGCGAAGCAGATATTTGATCAACCGTTTCGCGATGATTTACCAAGCCTCGATCGCTACGCCCATTTAAATCTAGGCAATGGCACAACCAAAACCGTCGGCTACACTGAAGCCAGCAGAGGGTGCAAACATGTCTGTCGCCACTGCCCGGTCGTGCCGGTCTACAACGGACGCTTTCGTATTATTCCAGCGGATATAGTGCTCAGAGATATTCGCCAGCAAATTGATCGCGGCGCCGAGCATATCAGTTTTGGTGATCCTGATTTTTTCAATGGCCCGAGCCACGCAATGACGATTGTCAAAGCACTACACGCGGAGTTTCCAAACGTAACCTACGATGCAACGATTAAAGTCGAGCATCTTCTCAAGCAGGCGGAATTACTCCCCATTCTAAAAGATACGGGGTGCCTGTTTATCACAACGGCAGTGGAATCAGTCGAAGAGGAAATCTTACATCTGCTAGATAAAGGCCATAGCCAGGAAGATTTCAAGCGCGCTGCCGATCTCGTTCAAAACGCTGGTTTGACGCTATCCCCGACCTTTGTTCCGTTCACACCATGGACCACCAAGGAAGGTTTTTTGCATCTCCTTGAGACGCTTGCAGAGCTTAACCTCATCGAAAATGTTGCGCCGATCCAATTGGCGATACGCCTGCTGATACCCAACCGATCCTATTTGCTGGAACTGCCGGAGATGCAGCCACATCTGCAAGGCTACGATCAGGAAGCCTTAAGTTATAAATGGCGCAATCCAGATGAAAGCGTTGAAGCGTTGTGCATTGAAGTTCAGGAAATTGTCGAAGCCAGCGCCAGAGACAGTCTGTCTCGCCAAAAAACATTTGCGGAAATTTATGAGGTAACCCTTGCGGCTTGCGGACGGACAAACCAAGCAAGCCCGGATTTTTCAACGCTCCCAACCATGGCGATCCCCAGTATGAGCGAGCCATGGTTTTGCTGCGCCGAGCCAACCCAAGAACAACTCTCCCGCCTTTAATACAATGTTGTAGATTTAAAGATGTCCAGGCTGCTTCTTCTCATACCATCGACGTCTTACCGGGTGAGTGATTTTCTGGCGGCGGCGCATCGTTTGGGTGTCGATGTGACGGTTGGCTCGGATGAAGAATCAGTGCTCAACGAGCTATCCAGCAGCGCCACATTGTCTCTTGATTTCGTCGCCCCCGATAAAGCTGCGTTAGAGATCGAAAAGTTCAATGCAAGCTTTCCACTGGCCGCTGTCGTTGCCGTCGATGATGTCACCAGCATAATCGCTGCGAAAGCATCAAAATTACTGGGCTTGCCGCACAATGATCCAGAAGCCGTCGCCGCGACGGGCAATAAACTTCTTTTTAGAAAGCGCCTCCATCAATTTGATCTCGCCTCACCAAACTTTAAAAGTGTTTCGCTGGACAGCGATCCAGACAATCTTGCCCAAACCGTCAATTTCCCTTGCGTCCTCAAACCGCTTAATCTTTCAGCCAGCCGCGGTGTTATTCGCGCCAATGACGAAGTGGAATTCTGTGCAGCATTTGAGCGGATCAAATCACTCCTGAAAACGATTGGATCTGCAAGCCACCCTGAAATCATTATTGAGGACTTTATTGAAGGCGAAGAAGTAGCCCTTGAGGGTTTGATGGTTGAGGGCAAGCTGACAGTGCTGGCGTTGTTTGATAAGCCCGATCCGCTCGATGGCCCCTATTTTGAGGAAACACTTTATGTGACGCCTTCTCGGCTTTTGCCCGACTTTCAATCTTCGGTAAAAACAATGGCAGAGCAGGCAGCCAATGCCATCGGTCTCAACGAAGGGCCTATCCACGCCGAATTACGGGTGAACCCTAAAGCACAACACAGCAACGAAACCGGTCCCTGGATCATTGAAATGGCAGCACGGTCTATTGGCGGCTTGTGTTCGCGAAGCCTGGAATTTGGCGACGGTCTCAGTTTGGAAGATATCATCTTACGGCATGCGACCGGCGCATCAATCGTGCCAGACCGAGAAACAACCGCGTCTGGCGTCATGATGATTCCAATCCCAAAAGCTGGAATGCTAGAACGTGTCGATGGAACCTTGGAGGCCCAGGCCGTTTCCGGCATCACCGAAATTACGATCAGCATAGCCAACGGGCAGCAGGTCATACCTCTTCCTGAGGGCGAAAAATATTTAG
>CAJXJM010000294.1 GCA_913054205.1 uncultured Rhodospirillaceae bacterium | reverse complement strand
GAACTTTACGCCGGGAATATAGCGGGCAAAGAAGTTCTGATCCATGGCGGCGCCGGTGGCGTTGGCGGCATCGCTGTTCAAATCGCCCGCCACAAGGGCGCCCGGGTTGCAGCCACCTGCAGTGAAGCGAACGTTGATTATGTGAAATCCTTGGGCGCTGAAAAGGTGGTGGCGTACGATATTCAGGATTTTACCGACGAGTTGGGCAAAATGGACGTAATTTTTGATACCATGGGCGGCGAAGTTCATCGTCGCTCTTACGAAGTGTTAAAAAAGGGGGGCCGCTTGGTTTGCATCAACGCTGCACCCATCGAGGATCTATCCAGCCAATACGGCGTGACCATGAAGGTGGCTGACGTCAGCGACATCCCCGGCGCCCTGGGTAAGGTCGCAAGTTTGGTTGGCGAAAACGCTATCATCCCCCAGGTCAACCAATCATTTCCGTTAACCGAAATTGCCGATGCTCATCGGGTCGTGGAAACCGGCCGGGCCCGAGGAAAAATTGTCGTGACCTTGGACTAAAGTAATAACCTTGGATAGTTACCACAGGCATATAAAGCTTACACCCTCAAGACAATGTGGAAGCTATTTTTAGAAAACGTCAGTTCGAAGTTCTCCCGAGGCATCTTTTTCAGATTGCGCGCCCCTTGTCATTTGATGGGAACAGCTTCGGCTCAAAGCCTTCGGTCAGGCCGTAACCGGCTTCTTCGGGCAGGTAATAAGTCACGCCCTGCTCTTGAATATCGACCGGCGGATTGACGGTCACGATGGTTGCGGCACGGGCCGCATCCAGGGCTTCCTGGGTGGTGCGGCTGCGTCCGACCTTGGCCAGATTGACCCGGGTCACCAGCATCAGGGCATGGTCGCCGGCTTCAGCCTCGGCGATCGCCACGGCAGGTCGGACCCAGATTGAATCCGCTGCTTCATGGTCGTCGTGGGACGCCGATTGATCGGCCGGTGTTCGGGCCAAGTAAAAGTGCGTGTCAAAGCGGCGGGGAAACTCTTTGGGCGTAATCCAGTGCGCGAACGGGACCAGGTGGTCATCGGCCAGGGTCAGGTTCTCGGCCTTCGCCATATCGTACAAGGTAATTTTACCGGTGTGGATCCCGGCCCGATAGCGCTGCTCCAGTTGGGCTCCGCGGACACCGTTCACAAGGACGCCGCTGTCGCGTTCGCAGGCCAGCAGGATGCCCGATTCTTCGAAAGTTTCGCGGATCGCGCAGATACGTAACGCTACCTGGTCGGCGGTCAGGTCGCTTGCACTGCGGCACAGTTCGACCAGCCGGGGATCGGTATCCGATGGGTCCAATTTGCCGCCCGGATAGACCAGCGCCGATGAAAACCACATCGCCGGATGGCGGGTGACCATGAAGACCTCAAGACCATCCGCCCCATCGCGGAGTAACATGACGGTCGCCGCTGGGACCGGTGTGGCTGGTGTTTGGTCATTGGATTGATCCTGCATAGCGCCACCTTATGGCACCGCAAGCCCGGACCCCAACACAAATTAAGTGCGGTCCAAATTTATTTGGCGCTCAGTACCGCCAAAGCCGGTTCCCCTGCCGGTAAATTTCTGGGATCGACGGAATTCGGGATATATTTAATGTCCGCTTTTGGCTAATAGCGGACTCATTAGCACCATCTGAATTGAGTCCGCTTTACCCTCGAAAGCAGACATAACCGGGATACGGAGAAAGAGTCTGCTTCTGACCCAAAGCGGACACAAATCCATATTTAAAACCAACAATTGTCGTGTGTGCGATGCGTTGAAAAGTCGAAGCTAAATTAAACGTAAGTTGGCTAACCAGATACGGTTTCAACAAAATGTTTCCATTCTGCCTATCTGATTGTACCAATGTAAAATCCCATATACGCTGATTTATCATCTATGGCGATTAGTGTCGAAGACTGGGTCTCTCATAGACTATTCTTTATAGTGAACCATACCAAAACCGCTACTGGAGTTCGACGTGATCGAATTATATCATTTTTGGGATTCGCCGTGCTGTTTCAAGGTACGCACTGTGCTGGCTGAAAAGAATTTGGAATGGAAGGCTCATCTTATAGCATCCGTTCAATTCGATCATTTTAAACCTGAGTATCAAGCCCTCAATCCTCATAGCCTCGCTCCTACATTGGTTCATGATGGTCGGGTCATTTTACATTCTGGTGTGATTGCAGAATATTTGGACGAAATCTTTTCAGATATAGGCTTGGTACCAAACAATTCAGAAGACCGTGCTATCATGCGACAGTGGACTCATGATGAGCAAGCCTACTTGTTTCCACTTATTGTAACCTTGAGTTTCAATCTTATGATGACACTTCGAGAGAAAGCTTATGGTATGGAACAGTTACGGGAGTGGTCAAAACGGCATCCAGATCAAAACAAAGTGCAGGACTATTTACGTCGTGTTTCATCACCGAAGGACCAAGATTCAATTGATGCCGCTATTGAAAAATTTATTTGGCATATGAAACGCCTTGAGAAACAGATTTCAGAATCTGGTGGTCCTTGGGTGTGTGGAGAATTTTATTCTCTGGCTGATATAAGTTTGGGTCCGATATTGGATAGAATTGAACACCTTGATTTATTGCACGTATTGGACAAGACGCCGCGAGTGGCAGAAATGTATGACCAAATTAAGACCAGACTTGCTTTCCAATCAGCTGCGCCTGAGCATGATTACCGCATGTGGGGTCCTAAAAAGCCGGTTCCCAAAACGCAAGTAAGTTCCGATGCACCGTATGGGACGTTTCCTAGCGAATAATAAAACAAGTTCGCATCAAGGCAAAAGCGGACTTGTTGCGAATCTCTGAATGGCGTCTCAATAATAAGGTTCTCTACAGCCACCACTGCAGGACGTACTCGAAAGGACCTTCCCGGTTGACCAAATCAGCGCGTTGAAGCTGAATGTGGAAGCCGTCATCGGTCATTTTCAAAACATGCCTATACTTGCCCGTAAAGTTCCGTACTTCATAGCGGAAGTATTCTGCACAATGAAATCGCGAGCGCACGATGATGTCGCCATTGGCATCTTCGTTTTCGATGATCACGTTGGAAACCACATGGCAAAGGCGGTTGTGGGGCGCCTGGCTGTGGGCCTGCGGATGGTCGTTCCTGTTGATGCGCATTTGCATCATATCCAGGTTTTCCCAAAAGATGTTGGGCACGCCTTCGCCATCGGCCTGGTCTTCACGCGCCGGCATCCAATAGTGGCCATCTTGGGTGAACAGCGCTAACCAGTCATCCCAGAGCTTTTCGTCTAGAATTTCAGCCTGACGATGGAGAAACCGTTCCACCGCCAATTGGGTTTCGACGCTAACCTCTGCCACTTGATGGGGATCAGAGCCCGCGAGTTTTTCGGCTGCTTCTCCCATGATCAGGCTCCCTTCCCATTGGCCGTCATATAGTTTCGCCACACATGCATCATGTGGCGCATCGGCATCTCGCTCATCGAGCCATCCGGCGATTTCCGAAGCGCACCGTCAATCACATCAAAGCCGGCGTTGCGGTGAAAGCTCACCCAATCGCCGCCTTGAGATTCGAGGCCGTGCTGAACTTTCCACCAATTAAATAAATCGTCGGCATTGACCATCGTCGAGGGTGAATTGACCAAATAATAATAGCCAAGCGCCCGTTGATAAATCGCTTCGGGCGCATCCTTCAAGCGAAAATGCCAAATTTCGCTCATGGTCCGGTTCGGGCTTATCGGGCGAATCGTGCGGAGCTGTTGCAACGGCGGCTGGATCGACATGCACGGATAGATCAGGCTGTGGTGGAGGTTCACACCGAGAATTTCCTCGGCCCGAGCCTCGCCGTAGGAATCATACATGCATTTGACATATTCGTTGGTGTCGGGATCGTCGGGACGCAGGCCCATATAGCCTTCCAATGTGCAATGACCGTTGGGATGGCCGACGGTGCCGAACTTACCCCAGCCTTCGATGCCGAGCCGAGCAAAATCGGACAGAAAGCCATAAGATATCGGCGGCTCCTCACCGGCATTTTTCATATCGCGCTCGACCATCATGGCGGCGACACCGGTGGATTCGTGGGTCGCCCCAGG
>CAJXJM010000293.1 GCA_913054205.1 uncultured Rhodospirillaceae bacterium | reverse complement strand
GCACCTATCTACAAAGCTCATAACGCCGGCATTGATGTGCATGTTTGGGCGGATGAAACCCGGCCGCGCAACCAAGGGGCCAGCCTCACCGCCTGGGAACTTGGCCAGCACGGCGTGCCGCACACAGTGATCGTTGATAATGTCGGTGGCCATCTGATGCAACATGGCCAAGTTGATATGGTCATCACGGGCACGGACCGGACGACATTCACGGGTGATGTATGTAATAAGATAGGTACTTATTTGAAAGCGCTCGCCGCCTTCGATAATGGCTTGCCGTTTTACGTTGGTCTTCCATCGCCAACCATTGATTGGACCGTAGAAGATGGTGTGCGTGATATCCCCATCGAAGAACGTGATGCGACCGAGGTTACGATCATGACCGGCAGGGATAGCTCAGGCGTGATCTCAGACGTTCAAATCACACCGGATGGCAGTCCGGCGGCAAATTATGCGTTTGATGTCACACCGCGGCGTTTGGTCACTGGTTTAATCACCGAGCGCGGTGTCAGTGACGCCAGTGCAGATGGTCTCAAAAAGCTGTTTCCGGAGTTTGCGTAGCGCTAGTCGGCGGAGGCCTGTCCAGCGCCTAATCCATCAGCACTTGGCGGGATAACTTTTACCGATCCTTCGTCCATATTGTATGCCAAAGTTTCGATGGTGCTGAGATCGGTGCCGGTCACGCGGATAAAACGTGCGTTGTCCGGAAAATGGATGGAATGAATTTCGTGCGCGCCAAATATTCCGGCCATACCCGGTTCCAGTCGATATTTTCTCGTTTTTTCGACTTTGGCTTTATCTTGCTCCGATCCGTCATCCTGCCTGTCATATTCGGTCATGTCGGTGAATTTAGTCGCTTGGCCATATATCGCCCAAGAAGCGCCATGGTCATGCGGCGGCGACGTGCGCCCATTTTCCATAATGTGGGCCAAGACAATAAATCCTCTTTCATCATCTGTATAAAGGGTATGAGCGCCAATTTCAGCGTCAGGTCCGCAATGTTCTTGAAGAAACTCTTGGTTCTCCAGCAAGCTTTCAAGATGAACTCTCACCTCTTCAAGATCGGCGTTGCCGGTGGCCGGATCATAGGTGGCCCGGCAATCATCACAAAAGTTTTCAAGCGTATATGGCATTTCAATGGTCTCCGATTTTGTATTTTAAGTATATACCGTCTTTTCAATTATCACCAAAATTTATGACAGGAAATGTTTCGCCCGATAGCACCTGATTTGCTGTTTGAGGGCTTGGGCCATTTTCAACCGCTTCCCTCAATATCGGCTGAGTCTCGGGACGTGGATCAAATTTCACTTCACCGCTGATCCAGCGAATGGCATGACCGCGGCGGCGAATGTCGGCTGTGTTTTCAGGTGCGCCGTGAACATTTAAAACGTGATGGGCCACTATATCGCCGGGCTCCAAATCCCAGCTTTTAATGTCATATTGATCTCTGTCTGCATCTATATCGGGCAGTTTTTTGATATCGTCATGGCCGTCAAAACGCTCATCGAAAGTAAAAGATTCGGGCACATAAGCGTGGCCCCATTTGTGGGAACCGGAAATATATTCGACGGCGCCAGAATCGATGGTAACCGGATCAAGCGCAATCCAGGTGGAACAGATATTATCGGCTCCCTTGCCTTTAAGAGGATAATAGAGCCTGTCCTGATGCCAGGGCGTTTTGTTTGAGCCGCCTGGTTCCTTGGTCAGTAAAAAATCATAAAATAATTGTACGCGCTTGCTGGCCATCAGGCGGGCGACAATGGCGGCAATTGGTGAGGAGAAGAGAAACTCTTTGAATTCCTCGCGGCGTAACCACAAAAATTGCCCGCCATAGAACTGACCTTTCCCGCCAGTTGTAAGATCAGTGTCATAGGGGCCTGGATTTTGCTGTACCCAGTCAGCGGCGACACGAAGTTTTTCAATCCAATCAATGGAAATAGCATTTTTGATACAAACAACGCCGTCTCGCTCATAAATTGAGACGTCTGAATCAGAGACAGGAACATCTTGAAGTTTAAAAGGGCTTTTCATACGCGTTTTACCTGTTTGAGCGGATAGCAGCATCAGCTATACAAATCCCGCCATCATGAGAATATCAAAATACACCCTAAAACGTATGAACTCACTATTCTCCTAAAATCTATGGCGATTTCACGAGGTAAAATATTTGAGTTTTATTAAAAAATCTCGAAATATTCTTTATGTTCCCAATCGGTGACGGTTGAGAGGAAACGGCTGATTTCGGCTTCCTTGATGTGCAGGATATAATCGATGAACTGATCACCGAATTTCTCCCGGATATAGCTATCTTCTTTGAGCGCAAATGTCGCCTCTAACAGCGAGCGGGGAAGCGGTGGGGCATCGGTATCATAGGCGGCATCGACCGGTGTCGATGGCTCCAGCTCATTATAGATACCGTCGAGACCTGAATATATCTGTGAGGCGAGATAGAGATACGGATTTGCGGCAGGCTCGCCAATTCTGTTTTCGATCCTGGAGCCGGCATCACCTGCACCGCCAATAACCCGCAGCATGGCACCGCGATTATCTCGCCCCCAAAGCGCGCGGTCCGGTGCCAGAGAATAAGGCTGATAGCGCTTGTAGCCATTGATCGTTGGCGTTGAGAAAAGTGCGGCACCTCTGGCATGTTTCAAAAGCCCGGCAACAAACTGACGGCCAAGCAGGGAGAGCGCGTGCTCATCTGTATCCGGGATAAATACGTTGTCTCCGGTATTTTTGTCGAGCAGGCTTTGATGGAGATGCCAGCCAGATGAAAACAAATTTGGCAAATTGGGCCGGCACATAAATGTCGCGTGAAGTCCTTGGCGATGAGCGATTTGTTTCACCGCACTTCTAAACAAAATCATCGCATCCGCAGTTGCCAACCCAACGCCGGGATTAAAGGTAATTTCGACCTGGCTCGGGCCATACTCCACTTCGAGAGTACGAAGAGGTAGACCAATATCAAGCAAATGCCGCCTCAAAGTCTCAAGATGGGGATCAATTTCGTCCATGCGCTGCTCGGTCAAATACTGGAATCCATGGGCCAGTAGGCTGACCTCCGGCGGCTCGGCAGGCTGGCCAGCTTGTTCAGGGCGGAGTTTAGGGTCTTCTAGCTTAAAAAGATGAAATTCAACTTCAAGGCCACTGACGTAATCATAGCCGGCCTCGCCTAACTCACTTAACGCGTCGCGCAGAATTTGGCGGGTTGAAAAGGGTACCGGCTTGCCGTTCGGAAAATAAATGTCGGCGAGGAGCCAGCCGGTTTTATGTGCCCAAGGCAGAACCCGAAAGGTCGTCGGGTCCGCCACCATCAAAAAATCACCACCGCCGGTCATTTCCTCCATGCCGAAGCCGCCGCCCTCAGTAAACCACGGAAAAACCGTTTTGTGCGATGTGTCCTTGGCAAGCAAGGTCGTCACCATGCCGACGCCATTGCGGAGCGCTGACGAAATTTCATCGGCGACAATCGTTTTGCCGCGCAATATGCCATGTTGATCTGGAAAGGAAATTCGAATGACCTCAAGATCCAGGTCTTTGATTTGCTTTTCGATGTCTTTGGCAGCGGCTTTTTGCTCAATGTTCCAAAGATCAAATCGCTCCGCAAAATTGTCGCGACCCATACTACCGTTATTTTCGCTCATAAAGTGCCTCGTGTTCCCAGTGTTTCTTTAAAGGTCGGCATCCCAAGGACAGGCGGCGCGCCGTTTTGCATCGCCGTCTATCCAGGTGTTTTCCCAATTTTCCGTCTCACCTATCGCGTCCAGCGCAATTGGCCCTTTAATGTTTTTCGCCGTATCTTCGGTAACGATGCCGATGAGATCCTTTTCTCCATTTTCAATTTTGGAAATCGTTTGCAGCAGCAGACGCCGATAGGCTGAAATGGCCTTGTCGGTGGTGCCGAGATGTTCCTTAGTACGATCCTGGACAACACCCATGGACTCGCAGGCCCATTGATCATGGACGTTTATGTCCATGCCCATGCCGGTATAGGTGAGAGATTTTTGCTCTTCGCTGTCAAAGCCGTAGTGATTGCTCTTATTCTTGTTTGGCATGTAATCCGGGAGGGAGTGTTCCGCCAATCTCTGATCACGCATTTTTTGTT
>CAJXJM010000292.1 GCA_913054205.1 uncultured Rhodospirillaceae bacterium | reverse complement strand
AGTAATCTCTATATAGTCATTATGCCAAAAAAAGCTTGGGCAACAATTATGTCGACCCAAGCCTATTTTTTTATGAAATCTGCCGTGGTCGGGCAGAAATCGAAAAGACTATGAAATGACTATTTGTCATCGCCTTTTTTAGCCGCAGCTTTTTTCTTAGCTGGTGCCTTTTTCTTTGCAGCCGCCGCCTTTTTCTTGGCAGGTGCTTTTTTCTTAGCCGGCGCTTTTTTCTTGGCAGCAGCTTTTTTCTTAGCTGGTTTTTCTTCGGCATCCTCTGCAGCTTCCTCTGGAGCAGCCTCTTCAGCAGGAGCTTCTTCTGATGCAGCTTCTTCTTTAGGTGCCTCTTCAGGCGTTTCAGCTGGTGCTTTATCCGCAGCATCCTCCTCTTGAGAACTGCTACGCTCTTTCAAGGCTGCACCCAGGATGTCGCCGAGAGACGCACCTGAATCGGATGAACCGAACTCAGCCATGGCGATTTTCTCTTCTTGAACTTCGCGGGCTTTGATCGACAGATTTACTTTACGAGATGCTTTATCGACAGAGGTCACCAAGGCATCGACAACTTCACCAGCGGCGAAGCGATCGGGACGTTGCTCGGATCGATCACGCGACAAATCACCGCGGCGGATGAAGCCTGGCACATCCTCATTTACTGTAACTTCAATGCCGTTATCGACAACTGAGATGATTTTACAGGTAACGACGTCGCCTTTTTTCAGCTTTTCGATACCGCCGGAAACCGGATCATCGGTGAGCTGTTTAACACCAAGACTAATGCGTTCTTTCTCGATATCAATATCAAGAATTTTGACTTTGATTATGTCACTTTTGGTGTAATCGGCGATTGCGTCTTCACCGGATTTTACCCAGTCGAGATCGGACATATGAACCATGCCGTCGATTTCGTCGGTCAAGCCAACGAACAATCCAAACTCAGTGATGTTTTTGATCTCTCCTTCGAGCTCATCGGCGACTTTGTGTTTCTCGGTAAAGTCGATCCATGGGTTCGGTGTGCATTGTTTAAGACCAAGGCTGATCCGGCGTTTGGCAGGATCAACATCCAAGACCATGACTTCGACTTCCTGGCTGGTGGAAACGATTTTGCCAGGATGCACGTTCTTTTTGGTCCAGCTCATTTCGGAAACGTGAACCAAGCCTTCGATACCGGCTTCCAACTCGACGAACGCGCCGTAATCGGTGATGTTGGTTACGCGGCCATTGAACTTGGTTTGAATTGGGTATTTGGCTTCTGCGCCTTCCCAAGGATCAGATTCAAGCTGCTTCATGCCGAGAGAAATACGTTGGTTCTCTGTATTGAAACGAATGACTTGGACGTTAACCGTTTGGCCAACTTGCAAAGTTTCTGAAGGATGATTGATGCGTTTCCAAGCAATGTCGGTAACGTGCAATAGACCATCGATACCGCCGAGATCAACGAATGCGCCATAATCGGTGATGTTTTTAACAACGCCTTCAAGTACTTGGCCTTCGGTCAAGTTAGAGATCAGCTCGGAACGCTCTTCTGCACGCGTTTCTTCAAGAACAGCACGGCGGGAAACAACAATGTTGCCTCGGCTGCGGTCCATTTTGAGAATTTGGAAAGGCTGCGGGTTGCCCATCAGCGGGTTGACGTCGCGAATTGGGCGAATGTCGACCTGGCTACCAGGCAAGAAGGCCACAGCGCCGGAAAGATCGACAGTAAAGCCGCCTTTGACTCTGCCAAAGATAATGCCATTGACGCGTTCTTCGGCTTCGAAAGCTTTTTCCAAAACAGTCCAGGCTTCTTCGCGGCGGGCTTTGTCGCGGCTCAACATGACGGTTCCGTCACGGCCTTCATAACGTTCGACAAAGACGTCTATTTTATCGCCGGCGCTGATACTTAAATCGCCGCCTGGTTCAGTGAATTCTTTGATCGGCACCGCGCCTTCGGATTTCAATCCAACGTCAATAATGACGATGTCATTTTCAACCGATAGGACGGTGCCGCTTACAACTCGGCCCTGAAGGCGGTCATCTTCTTTTAAAGTTTCGTTTAAAAGATCGGCGAAAATTTCATTTGTTAACGGGGGTTGTTCTTCTTGGCTGGTTTCTACATCAGACATTTCTGGTATTCCTTACGGTTTTTTCGTTTTCAGGCCGGCTGGTTGGTTCCAACGGTCTTGATCACAACAAATCCATGGTCTCATTTTCGAGTCTCACGGGGTTAAAATTCACAAATCCAAAATCACCGCCGAAGCGGCATTCTATTAGGTCTGTGTCGGTATTATTCTTGAGAGGATATAAAAATCAGCGCTGCAGCAAAAACTGCGTCCGCGTCCATATCGCTGGTATCGAGTACCATTGCATCCTTGGCCGGCTCCAGAGGCGCTACCGTTCTTGAGCGATCTCGCTCATCCCGGTCAATAATATCCCTCAGAATGGCGCTACGTATAGCTTCCTCGCCCCTCTCTTGCAACTCTTTATAACGTCTTTCTGCACGCACCTCTGGAGAGGCGGTTATAAAGAGTTTATGAGGCGCTTTCGGACAGACCACGGTACCAATGTCTCGGCCGTCCAAAACAGCTCCCTTCACCGGGCCATTTTCACCATTTGGTGGGTTATCGGCGAAATCTCTCTGGAAAATCAATAGGATATCCCGAACGGCTGGAATTGCCGCAACAATGGAGGCGGCATTGCCGGCGGCTTCCCCCCGCAATCCTATCTGATCCAAATCACCAAATGACAAATATTGTGCGGCCTCAACCGCAATTTTTTGTTCAGAAGGATCGCCAAGCTCGAGCGCTTTGATGCCAACCGCGCGGTAAATCAGCCCGGTATCCAGACGCGCCAGATCAAAATGCTCCGCCAATTTGCGCGTGAGAACACCTTTTCCGGCGGCGGCAGGGCCATCAACAGCGATCAGCATTATTCCTGCGTTTCCATATTGGCACCGAGACCGTTCATGAGCTTGGTAAAGCCTGGAAAACTGGTCTCGATTGGCCCGCCGTCATCTATCGCGACCGGATTTTTGCTCACCATGCCCAATACCAGATAGGACATCGCGATACGGTGGTCCAAGCGACTGGCAATCGTGACACCGCCTTCTGGCGGCTGATTTTTGCCGTGGACTGTCAGCGTGTCTTTGGTGCTTTCGGTTTCTACGCCGCAGTCTTTTAGTCCCCCAGCCATAACCTCCAGGCGATCAGATTCCTTAAACCGCAATTCGCCAATGCCTTCAAATACGCTTGTGCCGTCGGCGCAGGCGGCGGCGATAGCCAAAATTGGGTATTCATCAATCATACTGGGCGCGCGCGCCGCTGGAATGGTTGCGCCTTTAAGAACGCTGGAGCGAACGCGAATATCGGCAACCGGCTCGCCAGCGTTTTCCCGGCTGTTAACGATTTCAAGATCTGCGCCCATCTCGAGCAAGCTGTCCAAGAGGCCGGCCCGCAACGAATTGATACCAATATTTTCCAATGTCACATCAGACCCCGGTGTGATGAGCGCCGCGACAATCGGAAAAGCTGCGGATGAAATATCACCTGGCACGCTAACTTTTTGGCCGGTGATTTCAGGCTGACCTTTGAGCGTAATTTTTCGGGAACCATCTTCATTTTGCTTGGAGATGATATCTGCGCCAAAAAAGGCCAGCATTTTTTCTGTGTGATCGCGGCTTGGACGCGGCTCGATTACAATTGTATCCCCTGCCGCATTTAGCCCAGCCAGTAGAATGGCGGATTTGACCTGGGCCGACGCGACGTTCAAAGTTTCTTCCGCGGGCAGGGCGCTGCCGTTATATTTGCCGGCGCCGGTGACCGTAATGGGGAGAAGTCCACCGGTTCTGGAGACAAAATCCGCGCCGATGCGGCGCAATGGCTCCATCACGCGCTCCATCGGACGCGAACTCAACGACGCATCGCCGGTCAGTGTGGCGGTTAAATTGTGGCCTGCCAGAACGCCCATCAAAAGCCTGGCAGCGGTGCCGGAATTACCGAGATCGAGGACGGCGGTTGGTTCTATCAGGCCGCCGATACCGCGGCCAAAGATGCGCCAAACCTCCCCATCTTGCTTGATCTCAGCGCCGAGTTGCTGCATCGCCCCGGCGGTTGCCAGCACGTCTTCACCTTCGAGCAG
>CAJXJM010000291.1 GCA_913054205.1 uncultured Rhodospirillaceae bacterium | reverse complement strand
AAACATGGCAGCCTGATGGGAATGTTGGCGCGTCAGTTTTATGAGTGCCAACTGCGAGCAAGCCGCCATCTGGGGCCGACTTTGCAAGCTCGGCTAAAGTCACAGAACGATCCGTTCCGGTGACTGTAAAGGCCTGATCTGCGTACTCGATATCTGCAACGGCAGCCTCCAAATGATCCGCAGCCAGCTCTTTGCCTTTTTCAAGGATCAAGTTCGACGTTTCAAAAACGGCAGATCCACCCAGCCCGGAAACTTTCGAGCCACCTGCGCCGCCGCCGGCATCGAGCGTGCCGGTATCGCCTTCAACGACATGCACCTGGTCCGGGCTCAAATCCAACTTTTCACAGATAATCTGCGTGTACATCGTCGCATGGCCTTGGCCTTGATCCGTTGAGCCAGCGAACAACAAGGCATTGCCGTCGTCATCGATTTTAATTTTCGCCCATTCCTGGCCGGGAGGAGTAGCGCTTTCAACATTATTGCTGACACCTAACCCGAGGAGCTTGCCGCGCTTTTCGGCCTCTTCGCGGCGCTTTTCCAAACCCTCGATATTTGCTTTGGACAAAGCAATCTCCTGGCTTTTAGGAAAATCCCCACAATCATAAGTCACGCCGAGGGCAGGCTGGAAAGGCATCATATCGCTTGAAATTAAATTGCGTTCCCGAAGCTCAGCGGGGCTGATGCCCAATTCTCTGGCGGCGATATCGATGATGCGTTCAATGATGTAGCCCGCATCAGGACGACCCGATCCCCGATAGGGTGACATCGGATTTGAGTTCGTGAAGACCGCGGTCGCATGATAGTGGATCGCAGGTGTTTTATAGGCACCAGCTAGGCCACTCGTCGACATGATGATCGGAAAGGTCGACATCGTCGAATAATAGGCGCCGGTATTCGCGAGCGCATGTACTCTGAGGCCTAAGAAATTATAGTCGTCATCCAAGGCCAGTTCGGCGTCTATGATCTTGTCGCGGGCGTGGCAGTCACTCATGAAAGCTTCCGAACGATCGCTCACCCATTTAACCGGACGCCCGTGTTTTTGCGAGGCCCAGACGGAAAGTGGTGTTTCGGAATAGAGCGCACCTTTCATGCCGAAGCTGCCGCCGACATCACCGGTAATAACGCGAAAATTTTCAACAGGCTGACCGAAAATGGCATTTGCCAGAAGTCCCCGCGCACCGAACGCCCCTTGGGTTGGGAGATGTACCGTCGTGAACTTGGTTTCCGGATTGTAATCTGCAACGACACCTCGAGTTTCCATTGTGCTTGCGGTCAATCGGTTGATGCGAATTTGATGTTTAATCACATGAGCTGCCTCAGCAAAAGCAGCGTTGGTTGCTTCAATGTCACCTTGGTGAAATTCATAGGCGATATTATTGGGGCAATCTTCTCTAACAAGTGGGGCACCATCGGAAATTGCGTGAGCCGGTCCGACAACTGCGTCCAAATTTTCGTAATCAATCTCTATGAGTTCAGCCGCGTCTTGAGCCTGGGTCTTGGTCTCGGCAACGACAAATGCCACGCCATCCCCAACGTATCGAACGCGATCAGCCGCCAGAGGATAGTGAACGGCTTTGTATATATCCTCGGGATCGAAAGTAGGGAGTTTTGCCGTGTTATGGGGCATAGCGCCGAGGCCAGAGGCCAAATAATCAGCCCCTGTCAGGACATCGACAACACCAGGTGCTTCTTTTGCAGCGCTGACATCAATCGATTTAATTTTCGCATGGGCATGGAGTGAGCGGAGCATGTACCCAATCAGCTGATTGGGGAGATTGATGTCGTCGATAAATTGACCATTGCCCTGCAGAAATTTTGGGTCTTCTGTTCGAATAACAGGCATATTGGGACTGAATTTGTTCATTGTATTTTGCTCTGGTTTTATGTTTTCTGATGGTTACTGTAGATGGCAAAGTTTGGGTCGGCAAGCGACCAGAAAAGGAGTTCAGCTTTGGGAAAGATAGTCGTCCCATTATTTGTTATTGTATTGATCGCTGTGTCGATCTGGATGTTTCGCTTTCAATATTTTGATCGAGAACAGGACGGGCGAAAATATACCACTCGCCAGAATATTTTCAGCGACAAAGAATGCTACTTTTTAGGGGAATTTAAAAAATCAGAATTAAAAAGCTTAGGTATCGTCCATTGTGCGGTGGTGGATCAATAGACCTAGGCGCGCTCAAATAAAGCGACTATTTCGACATGCGATGTGTATTTAAACTGATCGACCGGCGTGACGCATTCCAGCTTAAAACCGCCGTCAATAAGCGCCCGCGCATCCCTCGAAAAACTCACCGGGTCACAGGAAACGCCAACGACTTTGTGTATGTCTGAGACAATCAGCTGTTCGACTTGGGCTGCGGCTCCGGCACGAGGCGGATCGAACAGAACGGCATCGAATTTGTTGAGCTCCATGGGTAAAAGCGGGTCCTCAAATAAATCCCGCTCTATCGCTGTTACCGGTTTAAGACCCTGCACATGATTGACAGCATCGGTTAGGGCCGCAATCGATGGACCGTCATTGTCGACAGCTGTGATCGCGGCGGTCTTTGCCAATCGCAGGGCAAAAGGGCCGATACCGCAAAATAGATCAGCAATATTGCTTGCATCCTCCATATGCTCCAGCACCAAAGCTGCGAGAACATCTTCGCCGGCTTGGGTAGGTTGCAGGAAACTTGCCGGCGGTAATGTTACTTTAACGTCACCCACCGAGAGGTTGGGGGGCTGGCGTTCCAAAATATTTTCGCCGTCAAAGGCAACGCGCGAAAGGCCGTGCTGATCCGCAAGTTCTGCAATTTCAGTGAACAACTCCGTGCCTTCTTGGGATGCACCTTTAACATTACAATCAAGGCCGTTGTCAGTTGCCGTCAGTTGAATATCAAGCGGCTTAGATCGACTGGGTACGAATTTGGCGAAGGCGCGGGCAATGGCAATGCCTGAGGCGAGTTTGGGCTCAAGGATTGGGCAGCTTTCCAAATTTAGAATGCGATGACTTTTTGATTTCATAAATCCTGCGAGAATTTCGTTTTTCTCGCGCTTGGCGTGGAAAGTCACACGGCGGCGTCCGTCGCCATGGGCATCAATAAGGGGATCGATCTCCGCTTCAATGCCTTTGTGCAACAAGGCGGTCTCGACGATACCGCGTTTCCAAACCTGATAGTGTTGGAAAGAGGCGTGTTGCACCGCACATCCACCGCAGGTGCCAAAATGGGGGCAAAATGGCTCTATGCGCTCTGGCGAAGGCGTGATGATTTCCAATATTTTAGAGCGATTTCCAGCACGTTCTATTTTCACGGTTTCGCCAGCAAGAGTGTAAGGGACAAAGCTGCTTTCGCCATTGTCGCGCTTTGCAATTCCATCGCCGCGTCGCCCAAGCTCGACAATTTCTACCGTTTCCAGGATTTTTTCCTCGGGCGTGAAGTCTTTTGGCTTTCTGTCTTTAGGTCTTCTTCCGGGATTTTTGCCGCGTCTTTTGTGCCGTTGATCCCTAACCATCTGCGTCTCTACTCTCAAATCTGTGTCAATTTCGGCATTCTAGGATTCTTAGACTGGAACGCAAACCATTCGAAAAAGTCTTTGACTTAGAAATCAGTATTAGCTAAGTTACTTAGGTAAATTAGGGAGGCGATAATGGCAAAGAACCAACTTGATCCTGATCTGCGCGGATATTTGGAGAGCAATAAAGACATCCTGACGGTTATCGAGAAACAGGTCAGTATCAATGATATCGGTGCGCTATCTGCGCAAAGCGATGGTCCAATTTTGTTTGAAAATATCAAAGAACATCCCGGATTTAGATTATGCGACATGTTGGTGCGCCATCGTTGGTCGCAATGCCGGGCGTTGGGAGTCGATGAGAAAGATTATTTGCCGACCTTGGCACAGCGCCTCAGAAAACCGCCACGCGGCTTTGTCGATGTCGAAACCGGCCCGGTTAAAGAAGTCATCTGGACTGGAAAAGAGGCAGATTGGCTCAAACTGCCAATCCCCATTCATTCGGAATTGGAAGACAAGCCCTATGTGACGGCGATGAATATCGTCAAAGATCCTGAAACTGGGTTTTACAATTCATCGCATGCCGGCACGCAAGCCGTCGGACCACACAAGGGGTTGGT
>CAJXJM010000290.1 GCA_913054205.1 uncultured Rhodospirillaceae bacterium | reverse complement strand
GATGGGCGCGGCGAGGAGAAAGTCGGATTGTGGCAAACGCATTTGCCGCCGGACGTTGATGCGCCGCATACTTGGAATTCCGGCATGCCGGCGGCGTGGCATACCTCGACCTGGGTCGGCAATCAGTCGGTGCGCTATATCGAGAAAAATAAAGACGAGCCGTTTGTTCTTTGGGCGTCGTTCCCTGATCCGCATACGCCGTTTGACTGCCCGGAACCGTGGAGCCGACTTCATAATCCAGATGAAATTGACTTGCCCTATCACATGGAGCGGGATTTCGAGCGCCGCCCTTGGTGGCATAAAAAGAGTCTTGAGGGTGTGCCGCAACTGAAAGACCCTGTTCTACAAAAGCACAGGGCAACCTATTCTCGGGTGACGCCGCCGGGCGAAGAAAAACTGCGCCATCTGATTGCCAATTATTACGGCATGATCTCTTTGATCGACCACAATGTCGGCCGTATTCTGACGACCTTGGATGAAATGGGGCTGAGTGAGAACACCCTTGTGATTTTCACGGCTGATCACGGTGAATGGCTGGGTGATCACGGCTTGCTGCTCAAAGGGCCGATGTTTTATGAGGGGCTGCTCCGAGTTGGCTGCATCGTGAACGGCCCGGGCGTGCCGGTTGGTAAAATTATCGACGATCCGGTTTCAACGCTCGATCTGGCAGCGACATTCTATGATTATGCCGGTGTGACCGCGCCGATGGAACTCAACAGTCAAAGCTTGCGGGGGTTGGTTGAAACCGATGAGGCGCGTGATTTTGCCTTTAGTGAATGGGATTTGCGCCCATCTCGAACAGGATTGGAGCTTAATCTACGCACCGCCCGAACAAAAGAGGCCAAGCTCACATTTGAAGAAATTTCCGGCGAGGGAGAGCTTTATAACCTCGCTAATGATCCTCATGAAATGGATAACTTATTTAATGACCCAGGCTATAGGAGCCTGCAAAAAGAATTGCTCGATATGATCAACAGCCGTCCGGATGATGCCGGGCCTAATTTGGAACAGGTTGGTATGGCATGACCGGCGCTGTGTTGGAATTGAAAGAGCTGGAAACCGAGTTCGATACTCGGGACGGGATCGTTCGGGCGGTTGATAAAGTGAGTTACGCCGTTGGCAAAGGCGAGACGCTTGGCGTGGTCGGCGAATCTGGCTGCGGTAAAAGTGTCGCCTCGTTGTCGATCTTGCGTCTCATTCCCAATCCACCGGGACGCATTGCTGGCGGCGAAATATTATATGGCGGCGAAGACTTAACAAAAGTGTCTGAGACGCGCATTCGAGAAATTCGCGGCAACGAAATATCGATGATCTTTCAAGAGCCTATGACGTCGCTCAACCCCATGATGAGCGTCGGCAAACAAATTGCTGAACCGCTTATTCGCCATCGGGGATTATCAAAAAAGGCCGCCATTGAGAAAGCCGAAGAAATGCTCCACCTGGTGCATATTCCGGATGCCGGAAAGTGGCTCACCGGGTATCCGCATGAAATGTCTGGTGGCATGCGCCAGCGGGTTATGATCGCGATGGCCTTGGCATGTGATCCAAAAGTCCTCATTGCCGATGAGCCGACGACGGCGCTTGATGTGACGATCCAATCCCAAGTTCTTAAATTGATCCGCGAGTTGCAGGAAAAGATGGGAACCGCTGTCGTTATGATCACGCATGATCTTGGCGTAATTGCTGAGACGGCGAACCGGGTCGTTGTCATGTATGCCGGGCGCAAAGTCGAGGAGGCAAACGTTAAGGATCTTTTCGCCAATCCGCGCCATCCCTACACCGTGGGCCTGATGACGGCAATTCCGAGGCTCGATAAAATTACCAGTGATGACTATAGCGTTGAGAGACTGACCGAAATTCCGGGCGTTGTTCCGCCGCTCTATGATTTGCCGCAAGGCTGTGCCTTTGCCAGCCGCTGTTCTCTTGCGACCGATCATTGCCGCACCGAAAAACCTGAATTTGAGGAAAAATCGCCCGGCCATTGGGCGGCGTGTTTTGAGGAGATCAATTGATGCCACTAGATGCGCAAAAATCTGATGCTCCGTTGCTGGAAGTCAAAAACCTCAAAACGCATTTTCCAATTCGAAAAGGTGTGTTTTCTAAAGTTCAGGGCTACGTCTACGCTGTTGACGGCGTCTCGCTTACGATCAAAGACGGCGAAACCTTGGGCCTTGTTGGAGAAAGTGGTTCCGGCAAATCAACGCTTGGTAAATCTATTTTGCGTCTGGTTGAGCCAACGTCAGGCGAGATTAAAATCCGCGGCGATGAAATAACAAACCTTTCGAAATCTGAGATGTTTCCCTATCGACGGGAAGTTCAGATGGTTTTTCAAGACCCGTATTCGTCGCTCAATCCGCGCATCCCTGTTGGCAAAGTTGTTGCTGAAGCAATGGCAGTCCACGGCCTGGCTTCGGGCAAAGAGGCCGATGAAAGAGTTCAGGATATATTTGCCAAAGTAGGTTTGCGCGCGTCCCAAACGCGAAATTATGCCAATGAGTTTTCTGGCGGGCAGCGCCAACGGATCGGTATTGCGCGCGCGCTGGCGCTCAATCCCAGTTTGATCATCGCCGATGAGCCGGTGTCCGCGCTTGATGTGTCCGTCCAAGCGCAGGTGATTAATCTGTTCATGGATTTGCAGGAAGAATTTGGGCTTTCCTATTTGTTCATCGCCCATGATCTGGCGGTTGTTGCGCAAATTTGTCACCGAATTGCGGTGATGTATCTCGGCGGGCTGGTTGAGTTGGCGGACCGGACAACGTTATTTAAAAATCCACTTCATCCCTATACTCAGGCTCTATTGGTATCGATCCCAGTCCCAAACCCCGAGATAAGACCCTCAGCCGAAAATGTTATTAGTGGTGATATTCCAAGTCCTAGTAATCCGCCTTCAGGCTGTCGTTTTCATACGCGGTGCCCCCTCGCCGAAGATCGCTGCCGCTCGGAAGTTCCAGAGTTTAAAGAGGTTGAACCTGGTCATTGGGTCGCGTGTCATTTGCGCGCGTAGTCGGCGACCGATTGTAGCGCGCCTTTGTTGGTGAGACTTTCGAGCGCTTTTGTGACTGCATCTTTGAATTTTTTAGACTGCGGCAAATCGTTTTCAAAAATCTCCGATACATGAAGATAATTTTCAACTAATTTTGCTATGTCACCTGTGGAAGTCTCCGCAATGCTAGCCAATTCAGAAGCCAGCGGGTCAGAAACCTCAATGGTTTTCCCCTGTTCGTCGATGCCGGTAACGTAGCGCATCCATGCCGCAACACTTAATGCCAAACAGTCGAGCGGTAAGTTATTTTTTAAAGCAGATCGCACACTTCCGAGCAGACGTTGCGGCAGTTTCTGCGAGCCATCCATGGCAATCTGATGCGTTCGGTGGGCCAGCGCTCGATTGGCAAAACGTTCGAGAACAGATGATTTATAGGCTTCGATATTAACGCCAACCGGCACGCTCAGTCCGGGATTTATTTCTTCATCCATCATGCGGCGCAGAAATTTTGGAAAGACTTCATGGCTCATCAGGTCTGAGACCGTCTCAAATCCCGCAAGGTAGCCAAGATACGCACTGGCCGAATGTGGTCCGTTGAGGAGGCGGAGCTTCATGGTTTCATAGTCTTCAACTTCGCCCACCATTTCGACACCTGCATTTTCCCAGCTGGGTCGACCCGCTTTAAAATTGTCTTCAATTACCCATTGGGAAAACGCTTCAGCGATCACCGGGGATTGATCACGTAGGCCAAGAGCTTTTTCGATATGAACCCGGTCGTCATTTGTGGTTGCGGGTACAATGCGATCGACCATGCATTTTGGGAAGCTGACAGTGTCATCCATCCAGCTGATTAAGCTGGGGTCCGCGAGTTCGGTGTAGCGCCGGATAATACGTTCCAACATCGCCCCATTAGATGGCAGATTGTCACAGGAGAGCAAGGTGACGGGCCCGCCATGGGCATCGCGCCTAAGGCGTAGTCCCTGAACAATTGCGCCAATTGCTGTCGTCGGCTGATTGAGATTCTTGAGATCAGCCACGATGCCGGAGTGGGTTTCATCAAGTTGCCCGGTTGCCGGATCGTGGCAATAGCCTTTCTCGGTAATTGTCATAGCAACGATCTTAGTCGTTTCGTCGCCAATGAGGGACGG
>CAJXJM010000289.1 GCA_913054205.1 uncultured Rhodospirillaceae bacterium | reverse complement strand
CTTAAACTAATTTTTAATTTATTCCCCAGTTACTCACCGCTTTCCATTATTTCATCGATCTTGACGTAGCGGCCTTCGCGGGCGGATTTAACGCCGGCGCGTATGACGGCAAGCGAGCGTGCCGCCCATTCTCCGCCGACTTCCGGCTCGGTATTGTTTCGAATGCAATCGCCAAATTCTTCCATTTGCTCGGCGATGGTATCATTTGCCTCGAACACCATTTTCACCGGCTCTTTCTCGCCGCGTTTGACGTGATACATACCGGTGTGGAGCGAATAGAGAGCTGACGCTTCCTTGCCGTAGATGTTCATCACGTAGTTTTCTCCAGCTGAGGCATACCCCGCATTCAATGTCGAAATCGCGCCGTTTTCATGCTTCATCACGAGGCCGGCGACATCGGGATTGTCGCCCGGCAGCACAAGCTGAGACAACATGCCTGAGACTTCGACAATTGGCCCCATCAGCATTTCCAAAACATCGATATAATGTGGGCCGATTTGCAGCATCACACCGCCTGGCATTCCCTCGGCTGTGTAGCGCCAGTGACCAGCTTCAAATTGGCCGAGGCGGTCGCGGCTGATATTGGCTTCGGCTTGGACGATTTGGCCAAAGCGACCGGCATTGATTTCTTCCTGCACCCAGCGAAATTGGTTCTCCCGGCGGCGCTGGAAGCCGATGGAAAGTTTTACGTTGGCAGCGCGGCAAATCTTGGCGATCTCCATGCCCTCGCCGACAGAATTGGCAATTGGTTTATCTAAAAAGACATGCTTGCCAGCCTCGGCGGCCTGTTTTGTTGTCTCCAAATGAATATTGTTCGGCGTCGTGTTGATAATCGCATCGATGCTGTCATCTTCGAGTAATTCTTCATAGCTGCCGGTATAAGCACAATTGTATTTCTCGGCAAAAGCTTTGCGCTTGTCTTCGGACCGCGTAAAGCAGGATACAACTTCAATGCCCTTGGCAGCGGTGACGCCATCGGCCAACACGTCTGACCACCAGCCGAGGCCGAGCGATGCGACGCGGATTGTATCTAAACTCATACTTATTCTCCTCAATAGGCGCGCCGGTTAAGGCGACGCCTGACTTTGTTGTTTTTGTTTACTTTTGTGTTCGACCCAGAGGGACCAAAAAACCGACGCCGCCGCCAGGCATAAAAAGAACAAGCTAAACGGTGACGTAAAGAAGACACTGACATCGTCTTTGGAGGCGATCAGCGACACACGAAGATGCTCTTCCAATTGACGGCCCAGTACCATTGCCAGCAGCAATGGCACAATAGGTATATCCAACCAGCGCATGATCAGACCCAGCATGCCGAAGCCAAACATCACATAGACGTCAAAAAAGTTGTTGCGGAGTGCATAGCTGCCAATCACACATAAGATGGCAATCGTTGGCATCAAAAGCGTTTGCGGTATGACCAGGACTTTCACGAGAAAACGCAGGCCAATAAAGGCAATAATGATGTTGAAAATATTGGCCCAGAAAAACGAGAAAATGATGCCGTAGGCAAACTCGCCGTTTTCAATGAACAGCAATGGTCCAGGCGCAAGGCCGTGAATAAGCAACGCGCCAATGAGGATTGCTGTGACCGGATCACCCGGGATGCCGAGCGTCATCATCGGTATCAGCGCGCCGCCGGTAACGGCATTATTAGCTGATTCAGGAGCCGCAATGCCTTGCGGCGAGCCGTTGCCAAATTCCTCAGGATTTTTGCTCAGCTTTTTAGTGTAGTCGTAGCTGATGAACGCGGCGATAGGGCCTCCGGCGCCGGGTAAAATGCCCAAGAACGAGCCGATGGGCGCGCCGATCGTGATCGGAAGACGCATAAGTTTAAGGTCCGATAGTTTCGGCAATACGCTTTTAATATTGGCAGCGCCTGCATTTCCAGATTTGCCCCTCAACACATCGGCGAGATTGTCGACCAATTGCGGTATGGCGAATAGGCCGATGAGCGCGGTTAAAAAGTGAATGCCGGAAATAAGATTTACCTGATCAAAGGTGAAGCGGGCCGTTCCCATCATCGGATCCTGGCCGACGGTCACAATTGCCAAGCCGATGACTGCCGACAACAAGCCTTTCACCAAGGACTGAGCGGCAAAGCTGCAAATAATGGTAAGGCCGAAAAACACCAGACTGAACAAATCCGGTGACTGAAATTTAAGGGCGATTTCTGCGAGGATCGGCGCGATAAAAAAAAGGCATAAGAAGCTGAATAATCCACCGATGAAACTGGCGGTTATGGCGATTCCGAGCGCGCGGCCAGCTTCGCCTTTTTTTGCCATCGGATTGCCGTCAATCGCGGTCGCTGAGGCAGACGGGGTGCCGGGAATATTTAACAGGATTGCTGAAAAACTACCGCCCGTCATGCCGCTGACATAAAGCCCGAGCAATAGCGCGATAGAAATCTCCGGTTCTAAAACGAATGTCAGCGGCAGAACAATAATGATGCCGGTGGAAATCGTCAGGCCGGGGATCATGCCAACAATGAGGCCAATAAAACAGCCCGCTGCGACAGCTATGATGGTCTCAAACTGGCTCGCCTGTGTGAAGCCATCAATAATATCCGGGTTCATCTAAAGAATCCCATCGAGAATGCCGGCGGGCAATAAAATCTGAAAACCCTCCCGAAATAAATAGAAAACGAACAGCGAAATAAGGACAGACCCGCCAATGATCCAAATCGGGCGGCGTTCGCCATAGAGCATCATTAGTCCGGCAAAGAGCGGTATATTTGCCCCGGCAAATCCAAGAATTGGAAGCGCAATCAAATAGGCAATTGATAAAATCAGGCCAAAGACCAAGCGTTTGGCTGGTACGTCAACGCCCGCTGGCGTTTTTGTGCTGACGATGGGCAAAAGGCCCTGCGCCAATAGAAAAAGCGAAAGCACGGCCAGGCAGAATGTAATAACCCATGGAAAGAAGGACGGTTGCGTTGTGTTTTCAATGGCGCGTGTCGGCAGATGAGCTGTGAGATAGGCATACCCTGCGCACAGAAAAAGAAGCACGATTGCTGCGATCAAATTGCGTGTTCGCATGTTGCTCATTTGAGTTTCTCGTTTGCTGGAAATTCGAATGTCCCGCCTCTATCAAAGACGGGACATTCAACAATGTAACCTAGGTAAGTCCTATTATTTGGCTTTGGACTTATAGATCCCAGCTTTTTTCATAATGCTAACGATATTGGCATTAGCTTTTGCCAATTTGGCAGCAAACTCTTTTTGACCCATCGGCGCCAAGGTCAACTTCAGTTTTTTCATGCGCCCGCTAAACGCCTTGGAGGCGGCGGCTTTAATCATCGCTGCTTCAAGTTTGTCTTTGATCGCTTGAGGCGTGCCTTTGGCAACGGATAGACCGCGGAACAAATCAAATTCCATATCGATGCCAAGTTCTTTTGCCGTTGGAACATTTGGTGCTGCTGGATCGCGTTTGCCACTTGATATGGCCAGCAGTTTCATTTTGCCGGCTTTAACAAATTTCAACGGAACAAAGAAAATATCAACAGCGGCATCGGTTTCGCCGCTTAAAATCATTTTCCGGCGATCTGGTCCTTTGACCGGCAGCATGATGGGTTTGCAATTAGATAGCTGGGTCATTGCAACACCAGCCATATGAGTAGCACTGCCGAAACCGGCGAACGCAACTTTCAACGTGTTTGGCTTTGCTCTGCATTCCGCCATAAATTCTTTGAGTGTGTTCCAGCGGGCATCTGCTTTAACGACAAACGGAATAGGTTGTTGAGCGACCTGACCAATGTGATCCAAAGCGGTGTACTCAAAAGGTACATTGCCGATTCCGGTTGTTGTCAAAATGGAGGTGGAATTCCACGCAACCGTGTATCCATCTGGTTTGGAATTTTTGACATACGTGTAGGTGATGGCACCACCGCCGCCCGGCTTGTTAACCGGCACAACAGGCTGGCCAAGCACTTTGCTCATAGCTTTGGCGATCATACGGCCTTCAGTATCCGCGCCGCCACCAGCGCTAAACGGAATAACAAACTCGATGGCCTTTTCCGGCCATTCAGCTTTGGCTTGGCCGGCCATCATAAGAGCCGCCGCTGCTGTTCCCATGAATACGTATTTTAGATTTCTCATTTTAGTTTCTCCCTTATGTGAATGTATTGGTTTTA
>CAJXJM010000288.1 GCA_913054205.1 uncultured Rhodospirillaceae bacterium | reverse complement strand
GAAAATGCGCAAGCTGGTCTTTCGTGGCGAGATCGGCTTTACTGGCAATTAAAATATCGGCGAGATGGACTTGATCTTGAAACACTTCAACATTTTCGATACGAGGATCGCCGATAAACCTCGGATCAACAAAACAAATTACCGCGCCAACATCGATGACGGCTTTGAGATCGTCTTTCCTGAGTTCATCTAAAATGCCGGCGGGATGTCCGAGCCCGGTCGGCTCGATCAACAAGCGATCCGGTTTGGCTCGGCGTAAAATCTCAGTGATCGCAACCCGCATCGGCACATTCATCATGCAGCACATACAGCCGCCCGGTATTTCGCGGATCGTGACGCCTTGTTCTGTTTCGTCTTGGAGTATCACTTGATCGACGGCGACTTCACCAAACTCATTGACCAATATGGCCCAGTTCTCGTCTTCAGGTTTGCGCGCGAGAAGAGAGCGAATGGCCGTTGTTTTACCAACCCCAAAAAAGCCAGTGAACAGTGTTGTCGGAACGTTGGAAATAGTCATTTGCTAAATATTCTGTTTCATAAGTTTTAGAGATAGCTCGCGTGCCATATAATGAGCAACCGCTTCTTCGCTGCATTTTTCCTCCCACCACACGCGGTTTTGGAGAGAGATTTCCTGCATCTTACCTTCATTTGATAACAAATCATCTGCCAATCCTTTAAGGTCTGTCCAATCATCAATCTCGATCACCGGCCCGCCTTCGGTAAACCATGTCGGCAACTGCCGGGCAGCGATCACAACACATCCGGAACGCATCGCCTCATAAATGCGGAATGTCTCGTGACTGACACCTCTTGGGCAAAGCGCGATTTTTGTTTGCGCCAGCTTATGGGCGTAAACCTCGGGCGAATGACCCGCCCGAAATCCTTCGGCCCGCTCAATCTCGATCCGCGCGCCGCGCTGATCCTCGGGATAAAGCATATCCATCGCCGCGTAGAAATCATCACGGTACTCATCCCGGCCAATGAAGTAGAGATCGATCGATCGACCGGTCCCGGATCAGCTGAACCGGCAATGCGGGTACATCTTTATTGCAGCCCAGCGGCACGATGCGGATGGTGTCAGGCGTCGGTTCAAACGGTCGGTAGTTCTTAAACGCCATGAAAACATCTTCCGCGTATGCCGGAATTTCATGGCCTTCATCACTCACTTGATAGACAACCGTGCGCTCGTTATGGGCAAGTGCGATATCATCGGCGAGCGACGTCACAATAAATACGAAGCGATCCGCAAAACCCAAATTGAAGAGATAATGCTCCAGCCGCGTCAATGTGCCTTGAACATGATCCCATTCGCACCAGTTCTCGGGCATCTCCCAAATGACATTTAGATTTTCGAAGGACGGATCAGCCATACTCTTTCCATAGCATAGATTCGCAAAAAGGTCTGCTGTCCGTGACCGCTAAAACTTGATAGAATAGGCCATGTTTGATAATGGAAAATCCCGAAATTCACCGCTGCATGGCGGCAATTTAACAGCCGCAAAAGCGGAGTTCGGCGCGCCCAAAGAAGGATGGATCGACCTATCTACCGGCATAAACCCTGTTTGCTACCCAAGGACTGAAATTAGTGAGCAATCACTTCGCATGTTGCCGACGCCGGGCGATGTCGAAATCTTAACCAACGCAGCGCGAGACTATTATTGCGTTGAAAACGAAGGCGCGATCATTGCCGCGCCTGGCACGCAATCGGTACTTCAAAACCTGCCGCAACTTTATCCTGATCGAAAGATCGCCATTTTATCACCTACCTATAGCGAGCACGGCCATACCTGGGAATCTGCCGGCAATGAAATTTTCCGCGCTGAGGAATTTGAAGCGCTTTCAATCGGCGATGTTGCTGTTCTGGTGAACCCGAACAACCCGGATGGCCGAAGATATTCGCCGGAGGATATAGTGCGCCTCGCCGAGAAGGTTGAATTGCTGATTGTCGATGAAGCTTTTTGTGACGCCTCGCCAGATTTAAGTGTTGTGCCACATTTAAAAAGCTCAAACATTCTGGTTTTACGCTCAATCGGAAAATTCTTTGGCTTGGCGGGTTTGCGGCTTGGCTTCGTCATCGGCGATGCTGGGATCACGGATGCGCTTCGGGATCAATTGGGGCCTTGGTCAGTCTCTGGTCCGGCGATTGAAATTGGCGAACGCGCGCTTCTGGACATCGCGTGGATCGCTGAGATGCAAAAAACTCTTGCCGTTCAAAGCACCAAGTTGAACGATCTGCTGAGCGCGCATGCGCTAACCATAGTCGGCGGCACCGAGTTATTTACGCTGATCGAAACCGAAGAGGCGCAGGCGATATACAAAACTTTTGGCCGCGCCGGCATCTTACTGCGGCGCTTCGAAGATCAACCGAATTGGCTGAGGATTGGACTTCCTGGCGTAAAATCTGAATGGCAGAGATTTGAAGCTGTTTTAAACGCGATCGATAATATGGGCGAATGAGCCCATCACACGTCCGACGCGGCAGCCCATTTCCGCCAATTCGCCGCCGCGCGCATCTTTGGCGATAAACAAAGGCCCGGCATCGCCAGTTGCCGTCAATTCGCAATAATGAAACTCGTGTGCTTTGAATTTAGCATCGATAGCCCCAAGAGCCCCCTCATCGATCAGCGATAATTGACGATAGCCTAGATGTAGTTTGGGAGCAGCGAAGGAGGTTTTAATCGGCAACAGACCGAGCATGTCGTGTGATCTGCCATCGCCGTCAGTGAGCGTTTCGCCCAGCACCATAAAGCCGCCGCATTCACCGTAAACCACCGCGCCGTTGGTGACCGCATTCGCCATCGCTTCGAAAAAATTATGATTGCCGGCAATCTCCGCAGCATGGAGTTCGGGATAACCGCCCGGCAAATAGATACTGTCTGCCTCTGGGTCCGGCGCTTCACCGGCCAGGGGCGAGAAAAAATTGATCTCCGTTCCTGCCTCTCGCCAGCCGTCAATGATATGATCGTAGCAAAAGGCGAACGCGTCATCTCGGGCAATCGCTGTGTGTTTGCCGAGCGCAGAAAGAGCTGAAAACGCAGGAGATGCAGAAACCTGCGCCGAATGCCGAGCGATCTTGGTGAGTAACTTGAGATCAACATGCGCCGCGACGTTAGAAGCTGCTGCATCCAACCATTGATCCAGTTTAGGTAATTCTTTGGCTTGGATCAGCCCCAAATGACGGCTCGGCAGCTCAAGATCAGCATTGCGCGGAATACAGCCAAGACATGCGATGCCTGTCGGTTCAATCGCTTCCCGCAATATAGTTTCGTGACCGGGTCCACCAATGCGATTGAAAATCACAGCGGCTATATCAATATCATCCCGGTGGTTGGTAAATCCTTCAACCAGCGCCGCAACGGACGCGGCTTGCGCTTTGGCATCAATCACCAGCACGACCGGCCAATCCAAGCTTTTGGCCGCATCTGCCGTACTGCCGGCATTTGCTGAGGAACCCGTGCTCGCACCATCAAATAAACCCATGACGCCTTCGGTAATGATAATTTCAGCCTGGTCGGTCTCAGCAGCGATTTGATTTGCCAGCGTCTCTTCCCGCATCGCCCAAAAATCCAAATTTCGGCAAAGCTGACCGGAAGCTGCCGCATGATAGGCAGGGTCAATGTAGTCCGGGCCGATTTTAAAAGAGCCAACTTTAACGCCAGCATTTTTTAAGGCGCGGAGGAGACTGAGCGTGATAACTGTTTTACCGCTGCCTGACGACGGGGCCGCAATGATTAGTCCTGCAGCGCCTGCGTCAGGCATCGGGCAACCATTTCAATTGCTCACGAAAATTGACGATATCACCGACGACGATCAAGGCGGGCGGCTCCAAAGTGGAGGCCGCCAAATCAGCCGCACATTTTTCCAGCGTGGAGACCAGCACCTGCTGATCCGGCGTTGTGGCTTTGGCGATTATCGCAACCGGCTCGGAAGCGGCGCGCCCGGCTTCCCGCAATTGATCGGCGATTCGTCCAATATGCTTGGTTCCCATAAAAAATATCAGCGCCGGAGAACCATCAGCAAGCGCCCGCCAATTGATATCATCGGGCACTGTGCCGCCGGCAGTATGACCGGTGATAAAAGTAACAGCGGTATTTGTCCCCCGCGTTGTCATTGGAATACCGGCATAGGCCAGC
>CAJXJM010000287.1 GCA_913054205.1 uncultured Rhodospirillaceae bacterium | reverse complement strand
AACGTCGTCAGTCATTTGGTTTGGCTTGAGCCTGTTCAATTTCTTGTTCTTCAAAATGCAATCCAACGCGAAGACCGGGTAGATTGTCTTTCAGCGTTAGGTCCGCACAATGCAATTGCGCAACGGCGCGCACAAGACTTAATCCGAGGCCGCTGCCGATGCTATTACGGCTGGCCTCCAGGCGCACAAAACGATCGAGTACCCGGTCCTGATCTTTTTCAGGGATGCCCGGCCCACTGTCTGCAACGATCAGCTCCGGCCGATTATCTATATTGCGCAGCACCAGCATAACGCTGTCACCGTGCTCGCCATATTTCACCGCATTGTCGAGCAAATTCGCCAAAGTCTGCGACATAAGATGTTTGTTGCCAAAAATGGTGATACCGGGTTCAACTTCACTTTTGAGGGTCATTGATCGCTCTTCTGCGACCGGCTCGTAGAGCTCTGCCATCGTGCGTACCAAAGCACTTAAGTTGAAATCCTTTTTGTCTGCTTCGAGCTGGCCCGACTCCGCCTGGGCAATATTCAGCAATGCATTGAAGGTTTCAATAAGTTCGCTCGCCTCATCAATGGTTTGTTGCAAAACGCCCCGGTAATCAGTGTCGGATGCTTCGCCCATCAAGGTGACTTCAAGACGCGACCGCATGCGATTGAGAGGCGAGCGAAGATCGTGTGCGATATTTTCCGTCACTTGGCGCATGCCCATCACGAGACGCTCAATTTGCTCCAACATATCATTAAGATTGACGGCCAGTTGATCGAGCTCATCATCCCCGCTGGTCACTGGAATGCGCTGCTTTAGATCGCCCGCCATAATATCTCGGCTGGTTCGGTTAATCGCCTCGACGCGTCTGAGCAAATTTCGGCTCATCAGCAATCCACCGACCAGACCTAGTGCCAGCGTCAGCGCCACGGCCCAGAGCAGTGAGCGCTGCAATATCTTCTCGATCCGCAATCTTTCGTGAATGTCGCGTCCGACCAGTAGCTGATACCCATTGCCGAGCAACAAATGCCGTCCTCGCGCCTGATGGGTTACGATCTTTCCGCCCACCGGGCGTTGATAGGGAAAGTCGAGCCAGCCTCCCTCCTGAGTTGGCACATCGGGCCACGCATTTAGATTACCGCCAAGGGCAATGCGCTGAGGATCGATCAGCAAGTAAAGGCTTTGGCGTTCGTTGCGAGATCGTTCGCGCACAATAGCTGCGAGCCCGGTCAGTCCGTTTGATCTGTACTGCTCAGACAGTCCCGTAATTTCGGCATCAATTGTATCATCGGTTTGAAGAGTGGTGATGCCCACCGTCCACCAGTAGACAAAACCCAACAAAACAAAAACGGAAACACCAAAGAGCACCAAATAAATCAACGCCTGACGAAAGGCGGTGGTGCGGATGGCCCTTTTAAGATTTAAGTTCAGGATCACGGAGGCAATATCCAGCACCGCGCACTGTTTGGAGGAGCGCCGTGTCGAATTCCTTATCTATTTTAGTGCGAAGTCGGCTGATATGAACGTCAATAACATTGGTTTTCGGATCGAAATGATAATCCCATACATTTTCGAGCAACATCGTGCGGGTGACGATCTGCCCAGCATGACGCATGAGGTATTCTAACAGCCTAAACTCACGTGGCTGCACCTGAATTTCGGTGCCTGCGCGCGTTACCCGGCGCGTTAGCAAATCAACTTCCAGATCACCAACTTTAAAACTGGTTTCAACATCTGCAGGATTTCGGCGCCGGACCAATGCTTCGATGCGAGCGAGCAATTCGGTAAAAGCATGGGGCTTCACCAAGTAATCATCACCGCCAGCTTTAAGGCCCTTCACGCGATCATCGACTTCGCCAAGTGCACTTAGAAATAAGATCGGCACTTGCTGTCCTTCAGCCCGGAGGCGTTCTACCACAGAAAGACCGTCTAGTTTTGGCAGCATGCGATCAACAATGAGCACATCATATCCGCCATCAGACGCCATCGCTAGACCATCTTCGCCATTAGCCGCGTGGTCGGCGACATGTCCACTTTCGCCCAATCCTTTGACCATATAGCCAGCAGCTTCGGTATCGTCCTCTATGACTAAAATGCGCATCAGCAAGAATTCCGTTTCATCGTTCTAACTTAACCCATCACACAGGTTTTTATATATGTAAAGAGCGCCCCAGCCCTATTTAGGCACTGGAACGCTCTTTTCCCGTAGTCGGCATTAATTCCTGAATTTTGTTCTAGGCATCCTTTAGAGGCAGTGCGACGAAGCGTTCATTGGCTCCGCGCATTACCAAGAGGAGGACAGCACGACGGTCGCTTTTTCGAGCTTCATCAATTGAGTTCGTCACGTCAGCAGGTTTGGAGACAGTTTTGTTTCCCACTGAAAGTATGACATCACCCTGATGGAGACCGGTTGCGGCCGCCGCGCTGTTGGGCAAGACATCGATTATCACGACACCGCCTTCCGCCTTCTCAACACCTAGAGATTTGCGGGTGCGGTCATCGAGTGCGGCGAGCTTCATGCCGCTAACCGATTGAGGGTTCGAATTTTCTTGTTTGTCAGTATTTAGTTTGGCGAGTTGATCTTGGCGAGGCGCTTTGCCGACTTTTGCATCCACCGAGATTTTTTTGCCATCTCGCCAAATTGTAAACTCAGCTTTTTCGTCCACTTTGAGAGCAGCCACGAGGCGCGGTAGGTCGCGAAGTTTTTCGACGTCTTTGTCATTCACCTCTAGAATGACATCCCCGCGCTGGAGGCCAGCCTTTTTGGCGGGGCTGTCAGCCATTACCCGTGACACCAGCGCACCTTCGGCTTTTTTAAGACCAAGACTATCGGCCAGTTGTTCGGAGACACCCTGAATGTGGACGCCCAACCAACCGCGCTCGACCGCGCCATTATCTTTCAAATCAGCGATGATTTTTTTGGCTTGCGTAGAAGGAATGGCAAAACCGATGCCGACATTGCCGCCGGACGGAGAGAATATCGCTGTGTTCACGCCGATCACTTCACCTTTTAGATTAAATGCCGGGCCGCCGGAATTGCCTTTGTTGATCGGTGCATCAATCTGCAAAAAATCATCAAACGGACCTGCGCCGATATTGCGATGGCGGGCAGAGATTATGCCTGTTGTTGCTGTTTGGCCGAGCCCAAATGGATTGCCGATCGTAACGATCCAATCTCCGACCCGCATATTTTCGGAAGCTCCGAAACTAACATGCGGCAATTTATAACCCGCATCTATTTTTAGCAGGGCCAAATCTGTCTTCGAATCGCTGCCAATCAATTTGGCTTTTATCTCTTTACCGGTGCTGAGTTTGACGATTATTTGGTCGGCATTAGCAATGACGTGGTTGTTGGTGACGATCAAACCTTCTTCATCGATTATGAACCCTGATCCCACTCCCATGGATTTTGGTCGGACCTGCGGCTGAGAGCGTTGTTGATTAGGGTGGCGAAAGCGCTGAATATCTCGTTCGCTGAAGAACTTTTCAAAGAACTCTTCAAACGGGCTTTCACCACTGGATTGACGACCCAGCTGCGTGGCACCGGCAGAATGAGTTACCTGAATGCTAACCACTGCTGGATTTACGCGCTCAACGATGTCGGCGATATTTACTGGCAAGCTAGGCACAGCAACACTTTGAACCGCAGCAACAGGGGTCGTTAGTCCAGAGGCTTTTGTTGAAAGTGACGTACTCGCTTTCAAACCGCCTATCGTACCCAAAACGGCGACGGTACCGATAATCGCTGTCGCGGCGACACCAAGAATAATCTTGTTGTTTTTTTTGTCAGTTTTCGCTTCAATTTTTGAGCCGAACATTTAATTTCTCCATTTTTTGATTTCATCCTAATGCCGCGCTTTTTTAGTCGACATAAATTGACATCATTGATTAATTGACATTGGAGACCTTAATCAGCACAACCTTTCGACAACATTTCTGCTTTGTTACATTTCGTTAATGTTATTCGTGGTAATTATTTAGGCATTAATTTAGTTGCTTTGGTAAGCGAGCTAATATCTGCTAGTATGTTAATATGCTTGAACAATTTGGAATTATCCTACAGGACCATTGTTTCATATTAGATATTTGGAATAGACGCTCAGGACCATGACACCAAAACAAAGAAAACAGTCAGATGGCGCTCAACGATATTTTCTCTCGTGTGGATGCTC
>CAJXJM010000286.1 GCA_913054205.1 uncultured Rhodospirillaceae bacterium | reverse complement strand
CTCGATCATGTGGACCGGAATACGAATGGTCCGCGCCTGATCGGCAATCGAGCGTGTGATCGCCTGCCTGATCCACCAGGTCGCGTAGGTCGAGAATTTATAGCCGCGGCGATATTCAAATTTATCAACGGCTTTCATCAGACCAATATTACCTTCCTGGATCAAATCCAGGAATTGCAGACCACGGTTGGTATATTTTTTAGCAATCGAGATTACCAACCGCAGATTGGCTTCGATCATTTCTTTTTTAGCTTTTGCAGATTCGCGCTCGCCTTTTTGCACGGTCGCCACAACGCGGCGGAACTCGCCGATCGGCAGGCTCACCTCATTGGCGATCTCAGCGATTTCATTTCTAATCTCTTTGATATCGTCTTTGTTCTTTTTACCAAAATCAGTCCAGCCTTTAGTTTTAAGCTTGGAAACCCGGGTCAACCAATTGGGATCAAGTTCGTGGCTATAATATTCTTCCAGGAACTCGGCGCGTTTGACTTTGGTTTTCACCGCCATCCGCAAAAGACGGCCTTCATTGCCGATCAATTTCCGGTTGAGGTCATACATGTGACCCAGCAGATATTCGAGCCGGTTGTTATTGATGTGAATGCCTTCCATCAACTCAACGAGTTCGTGGCGAAGCTTGGCGATGCGTTTTTCAGTCGCCGACGTGACATCGCCGCCGGATTGAATAGCGGCCAAGCGTTTTTCTTGAGCGCGGTGCAGCTTGGCGTAGGTTTTTTTGATCTCGTCGAATTTCTTGAGGACCGTGGGTAGTAATGTCTCTTCCATGACGGCGAGCGAGACAGTATTGTCTGCATCATCATCATCATCGTCGCTTTCGCCTTCGGTTTTTGCTTCGCCGTCTTCCGATTTTTCGCCGTCGGATTTCTCTTCTTCTTTTTTGGGCTCTTCTTCTTTGACCGCAGGGGCAGCAGCAGCGATTTGACCTTCTGCGGTTTTCTCGCCGTCCGCGCCTTCTTCGCCGGCTTCTGGCTTAGGGATCGTGTTGTCTTCTTTAGGTCCGGAGAAAGTTGCATCAAGATCAATGATGTCGCGCAGCAGCATATTTTCTTCATCGAGATCTTTACGCCATTGCAAAAGCGCCCGAATGGTCATCGGACTTTCGACAATGCCGCCGATCATCATTTCGCGGCCGGCTTCGATCCGTTTGGCGATCGCAATCTCACCTTCGCGGGACAATAGCTCGACACTGCCCATCTCGCGGAGGTACATCCGCACCGGATCATCAGAACGGCCAACGTCGCTTTCGCTGACATTGCCGGAAGTAGATTCCGCTTCTTTTTCTTTACCTTTTTCTGGGTTTTCGCCGGCGTCTTCGCTCTCTTCATTTTCGACAACATTCACACCGGCTTCGGAAAGCATCGACATCGTGTCTTCGATTTGTTCAGAGGAAACTTGTTCCGGCGGCAGAGCCGCGTTCAGCTCGTCATAGGTGACGAAGCCGCGCTCTTTGCCCGCCGCGATCATCTTCTTTACCGCAGCATTGATCGAATCCAAAAGCGGGCTGTCGTTGGTTTCGCGTTGTGCTTGTGGTTTTTCCGCTGGTGCGGTCGCTGTTTTAGTGGCCATTCAAAACCCCAGTTAGAGCCTGATCTAATTTCATCAGATTGCTACAATTTAATTTCCATGCGCGGTTTCCCGCACCCAATTTCCCAAAACGCTCAAAGTTTCTATCTCTTTCAAATTAAGCACTTTTGGCGCTATCGAAATTTGAAAGATACTCTTCTGCATCTTCTTTTTGCGTCGCCGTTTGTTTTAGGGCTTTAAGCAACTCAAACGCTTCTTGCGTCGGGTTCTCAGCGAGTTCCTCCTCAACCACTCGAATTTCTTCAAGCAATTGGTTGCGGCGGAATAGCCTGAGCGTTTGCTCCCAGCCTTTCCTGGTGACATCTGTATGTTCATCTGGCCGGGCGAAATTGGCGTGGTTTATAACCTGTCGGCTCAAAAGGCCGTTCATCAGCTCGGAAAACCCGGTAGTATTTAAATGGTCCTGCAAGGCCTGAAAATCAAGCCCAGGGGACGAAGCCAGGGTGTTTAGTACTTCTTGGCGTAGCTTGTCAAGCTCTGGCGCCTTAAATTCAAGGCTACCAAGCTGTTCGCCAAGGGCATCAAACAGATCTGGATGATTGATTATGGTCCCGACAAGGATCGCTTGTTGTATCCAAATTGCATCAATTTGCGCGGAAACGCCCGATTTCATTTCCAATTGAGTGTTAATTTGTTCTCGTTTTTTTGTTGTTTTTTGATTTTTAGTGGATGCTGACTTTTTTTTCAGATAGTCCCAAAGCTGGGATGTCAGTTCATTTTGTAACGTATTTCTAACATTCTGATTTTTTATCGGCTGTAGAGAGGTGCGAATATTATTCTCGGTCGCCGATCTCTCTTGATGAGTTAAATAATTGGCTGTTTTAACCCGATTCCATAACCATTTTGATAAAGGTAACGCTTCATTTAGCAATTTCTGGATAAATTCATTTCCATACTTTTTTATAAGTTCATCTGGATCCTCTCCTTTGGGCAACAACATAAATGAAAGTTGCTGGCCTTCTTCAAATATTGGAAGGGCTCGATCAACGACTCTATTCATTGCTTTTTGACCCGCTGTATCGCCATCAAAACACAAATATATATTCTTAGATATTCGCCACATCACCTTAAGCTGATCTTCCGTCAGGGCTGTTCCTAAAGGAGCAACGGTCTGGCTAAATCCTGCCTGATGCATAGAAATTACATCTGTGTACCCTTCGCATACGATTATAAAATTTGATTTGCGAATTGAATCAATCGATTGCGACATCGCATAAAGATTGAAGCCTTTATGGAAAAGCGGCGTTTCCGGCGAGTTGAGATATTTCGGCTCGCCGTCGCCTAAGATGCGTCCGCCAAAGGCGATCATACGGCCACGCCGATCCGTGATTGGAAAGATTACCCGGCCGCGAAAGCGATCATACGGTTCGCGGGAAGGATCATCGGGCTGGATCAATAATCCCGCTTCAATCATCAGCTGATCCGAAATGCCTTGCCGGCTCAGCGCCGCTTTCAGCCCGCCCCGATTATCTGCCGCAAAGCCTATCCGAAAATGTTTGATCGAGGCTTCACTGATGCCGCGGTTCAACAAATAATCAAGCGCGGCTTTGCCTTCCGGCATGCGCAGCAGTTTCTCGAAATAAACCGTCGCCGCTTCTATTACCTCATAGAGCCCTTTGGCGCGTTCCTGGCGTTGGCGTTCTTCCGGTGTCTCAACCGGAATTTCCATACCGGCTTCATTGGCGAGGCGTTCAACAGCTTCCGGGAAAGACAGATTGTCGGTCTTCATGACAAAATCAAAAACGCTGCCATGCTCACCGCAGCCAAAGCAATGATAAAAGCCTTTGTCTTCGTTGACCGTGAAAGACGGCGTCTTTTCATTATGGAACGGACAAAGGCCCGAATGCTCGCGGCCCTTCTTAATCAGGCGCACACGCCGACCGACCACCTCGGCCAAGCCGATGCGGTTTTTAACTTCGTCCAAAAAACGAGGTGAAAAAGCCATACTACATCCAAATCTATGGGCTCGATAATAACTGAGGAAGTCAATTTAGAGGAGACGAAATTTTACCTATTTTTCCCCGCAATTATTTTGTTATCCACAGGGAATCACTCTATGTGTCCTCTGTGGTTAATTAACTTCCGATATATTCGGAGATATCGACCTCGTCGCATTGTTCGTCGAGCAGGAATTTTTCGCCGTATTCGGTGTGCACGCCGGAAGTTAGGAACAGCTCGAACAAGTCTGGATCGATGTGGTCGTCTTTTTTCATGAAGCCCATGATCTTGACGGATTCAGAGAGTTTTTTCGGCAATTTATAGGGCCGGTCGGCTGCGGTGAGCGCTTCGAAGATATCGGCGATCGCCATGATGCGGGCCGGGATCGACATGTCTTCTTTTTTGAGGCCGCGCGGATAGCCGCCGCCGTCCATTTTTTCGTGGTGACCGCCGGCATATTCCGGCACGCGTTTGAGGTGTTTCGGGAACGGCAGCGCCTCCAGCATGATGATGGTCTGAACCATGTGATCGTTGATTTTGTAGCGATCTTCTGCGGTGAGCGTGCCGCGCTTAACGCTGAGATTGTAAATCTCGCCGAGATTGAATTTATGTTCCG
>CAJXJM010000285.1 GCA_913054205.1 uncultured Rhodospirillaceae bacterium | reverse complement strand
AAGATATCAGGCCTTTGGGAAACCGAAGGGTGGGACATGATCGACAAACGTGTAGATGACATTTCAGCAGCCTTATCGGGCATCGCCGACGGAGCTACCATTTTAAACAGTGGTTTTGGCAATGCCGGTTCGCCAATTGATCTGTTGGAAGCCTTAATCGAGTCCGATCTCAAATATCTTACTATTGTTTGCAATAACGCCGGCGAAGGTGATTACGGTCTGGCGGCCCTGATCAAAACGGGGAAAGTCAGCCGGATTATTTGCTCTTATCCGATCAGCGCGGGTTCGGTGGTTTTTCAAGATATGTACAATACTGGAAAAATTGAACTTGAGGTGGTCCCTCAAGGAACGCTCAGCGAACGCATCCGCGCCGCCGGCGCTGGCATCGGTGGTTTTTACACGCCGACTTCTGCTGGCACTAAATTAGGTGAAGGCAAGGAAACTCGCAAGATAAATGGAGTTCAACAGGTTCTCGAACTCCCGCTGAAGGGTGATGTTGCGTTGATCCGAGCCAAGCAGGCAGATCGATGGGGCAATATTGTTTATGAAAAATCAGCACGCAATTTTGGTCCGGCAATGGCAATGGCTGCAACAATGACCATTGTTCAAGTCGATGAAATTGTAGAACTTGGCGAGCTGGACCCGGAACTTATTGTCACGCCGGGTATTTTTGTCGACCGAGTATTCGTGCATAATAATTAACCAGTGTAGGATAATGACATGACGACAACGCTTGAAAAAATCGGCCTCAGCCGCAACCAGGTTGCCTGGCGCATCGCCCAGGAAATTGAAGAAGGAAGTTATGTCAATTTGGGCATTGGCAGTCCTGAACTGGTCTCCAATTTTATCCCCGTTGGCCGCGAGATTATTTTTCATAGTGAAAATGGCATACTCGGCATGGGCTCTGCACCCGAACCCGGCCAAGAAGACGGCAACCTTATTAACGCAGGCAAAAAGCCGGTAACGCTTTTACCCGGCGGTAGCTATTTCAATCACACGGATTCTTTTGCAATGATTCGCGGAGGTCATATCGATATTTGCGTTCTGGGTGCCTATCAAGTGGCACCAAATGGTGACCTTGCAAATTGGGCAACCCTTGATACGACAAAACCACCCGGCGTTGGCGGTGCCATGGATCTGGCGGTCGGTGCCAAACGGATTTTTGTCATGATGGATCACTGCACAAAAACCGGCGAGCCAAAATTGATGCGCGAATGCACCTACCCCCTTACCGGGACAGATGTGGTGCGCACGGTATTCACAGATCTCGCCGTCATCGACATTGTGGAAAACGAATTTGTTGTGCGCGAAATTGTCAAAGGCATTTCCACCGACGAATTACAGGAAAAAACCGATGCGCCACTTAAATTAGCGGAGAATTGTGGTGTTTTGGAACCACCTGAAGTTTAAAGCTTCATCTCACGAGTTTGCGTTCCTTTGATCCAGGCTTCAATATTTTCAATCATCTGGCCAAAATTTAGTCGATAATTGTCTTCGACCACATAGCCGAGATGCGGCGTCAGCACCGTATTTTCCAGGCGGCGTAACGCGTGATCCAGCGGTAATGGCTCAACATCATAAACATCCAGACCCGCACCCGCGATGGCGTTTTCTTCGAGCGCTTTGATAAGCGCCGCTTCATCCACCAACGGACCGCGAGATGTATTGATAAGAAACGACGTCGACTTCATATGAGCTAAATCCTCAGCGCCAACTATGCCGCGAGAGCGATCGCTCAACGGCATATGAAGCGTAATAAAATCTGCCTCAGAAAACAGTGCCTCCTTCGAGACTGATGTAACGCCATCTTCCGCCGCGCGCTCTTGAGTTAAATTGGGGCTCCAAGCGATCACGTTCATCCCAAAAGCCAGCCCTATTTTGGCCACCGGGACGCCCAATCGGCCCAATCCAAGGATGCCAAGTGTGCGGCCTTCAAGACCAATACCGACCGTTGTTTGCCAATAGCCCCCATCGCGCAACAGACGATCCTCTTTTGGAATTTGACGGGCCAAGCTGAGGATCAGACCCCAAGTCAATTCAGGTGTTGCATAGCTAATCATCTGCGTGCCGCATACGGGAAGACCTTTTTCCTGCGCAGCTGCTAAATCGATAGAGAAGTTCCGCATCCCGCTGGTCAGCAAAAGTTTGAGGTTGGGCAGTTTATCCAACTGGGATTTTAAAAAAGGCGTGCGCTCACGGTTCATCAGAACAATGTCAAAATCCATGAGGCGTTCGGCGATCTCCTCTTCATCTTCAAGATGATCGGTGAAAAAGACGAATTCAACTTGATCCTTAAGCTGATCCCAATCGGCCAAACCAGAAGCTGCATTTTGATAGTCGTCTAAAATAGCTGCTCGAAGCACAGAAACCCCCTTCCCTGAATTAACTCCAGAAAGGTTTAGACGATATGTTCAGGGCCGTCCAAAGTTTCTGAAAGAAATTTGGACCATTGGGTTTTTATTTTCGGTTCCTGGACGCCATCAATAAAAATGTCATCAACATTTTCGTTAAAAAAGCACAACAGGTTTTTTAGCTTCGGCGCTTCAGCCAAAGGATCCGGGTAACTCCAGACCATGTCGTCATAGACTTGTCCGCCCGCAGTCACCGACCAATAGACCGCCTGACCTTTGTATGGACAGCGGGTCGAGGTTTCCGACCGCGTTAAAATCTCCATCCGGATGTCATCCATGGGTAAATAGTGACGGGTAGGTTTTCCGGTCTCAAATACAAAGGTTGCATTGGTACTTTCTGCAACAGTTTCGCCGCCCAAAACAACTTCAACTTTGCGGCTGCTCTTGATCGCATCAACACGTTTATAGGGATCGCGCGGGTGGACAAATATTTCCTCATCTTCTTCCATCCAGCGATCCATTTTGTTCCAATAGAAGGCGAGATAATCTTTGATTCCAGATGCTTCTTCAAAAGGTGTCTCGTAACTCCAAACCGCATCTTCGGTCACCGATCCTCCGGCATTTATCGACCAATAGGAGGCGTCACCTTTAAACGGACAATAGGTGCTTTGCTCGGTGCGCGACAGCAATTCCATCTGCACGTCATCACGTGGGAAATAATAGACTGGCACGTGATTGCTTTCGCGCAACATCACAGTGTTGACGCTATCGGCAATCGTCTCGCCGCCAAGCGTCACACGAACGCGGCGCGGGCTTTTTTCTATATGCACCATATAGCCGGGATGCTTATCAAAGCCCGGAGATTTTGGGAGAGGTGATGACATGGCAGAATTTTCTTTCTCTAAAGCTAATTTGTTCCCCAACATTAAAGATCGCTCAGCCGCATCCGCCAAGCTCTCTTTGAAGCAGCTTAGATCAAAACTCCGTGTGTGAAATGATGGTTAGGTAATGCCAAATTTTTCTAGAGCATCAGCAATGTTATCGCCAAAGCTATCTCCTTTTTTCAGCAAACAGGCATTCGGCGGAAGCTTCTTTAAAGTAGCATGATTTTTATTGAAGCTGGTCAGAACAGCAAAAGGAATAGCCTCTGTGGATTCCATTGCCGCCAAGGCGCAGCCAAGTTCCACGCCACTGATGTCATCCAACATGGCCGAGGCGATGACCATATCCGGCTTAATGCGAACCGCAAGTTCCAAAGCCTCAAATGAGCGCTGGCTCGTCGTTACGCGATAACCGCAGCTTGCCAACTCTCGGGTAAAAATACGCGCCGAAGATCGCTGCGGGTCAACCAGTAGAATTTCAATATCCAGATGTTGCAAATCATCCAGATCGGCAGGGCGACGTACAGGTAAAGACCGGACAAATTCCGCCTGATCGGTGTTTTTTTCAATATCGCCATCAAGGATGCCGCGCAATACGTCGACAAAAGCTTCAATGTCGTCTTTCTGGCGAACATGAGGCTCATCCAAATCCGTTATATATTCGATGAAGCGGCGAACTCCGAGATCGATCAGAGGCTGATTGGCCCAGTGGCTCAATTTCTGAAGTTTAATGCTTTCGCTTAGCAGGGTTGACGCAGCTTCCGCTGTCGAGGAAGCCTCAGAACGCAATTTGCTGACCTCAATCTCCAGGGTGGCTACTGTATCTTTCGCCTCTTCAATATATTCTGCATCGATTTGTTCCGTAACGGCATCATTAATATCCATGACAATATATTCCCTGGTGATTTATCGTTTTACTAGATTCCTACGTGGGTACT
>CAJXJM010000284.1 GCA_913054205.1 uncultured Rhodospirillaceae bacterium | reverse complement strand
CGCTGGCCTCGCAAGAGGGTGGAAGTTCGAGTCTTCTCGTCCGCACCAAATTTTTTTTAGAACCTAATCCGCCTGAAATAGTTCGATGACATTTCCTGAAGGGTCTTCGCATAGAATTTGGCTGCCGCCCGGGCCAGATAATATTTCATTGCGAAACGTCACACCTTTTCCCCGCAATTCCTCGACTAGCGCAGCCAGTTCATCGACAATGATGCAGACCCTCTCAACCAGTTGATGTTGTTCTTCATCAACTTTAAATTTTCCAGTATGTGTCACAAATACGCAGTTTGTATTCGGATCAATAATATAACTGTCTGCCATACGCCTTCATTTATTGTTTTTGGATAAAAATTTGAGGAGGGTTCAGCATACTCGGTTATTCCGGAGTGGAAATTGTTTTTTGTCTTTGAATATTGGAAAACCTTGGGAAAATCCTTTAGTGAATCCTAGTAGAAGTTATTGTTTTTAGTGCATAATCAATGCATTAGTAAGGAATACATGCAGGAGAAACTCGTGGCTGACAAACTAGATCAAGAAGCGCTCGATTATCATCGCTATCCTACACCGGGTAAAGTTGCTGTCGTAGCCACCAAACCTCTCGCCAATCAGCACGATTTGTCACTGGCATATTCACCGGGCGTTGCCGCGGCTTCCATGCTAATATTTGATGATCCCGCAGAGGCCGCTAATATGACGTCGCGTGGCAATTTGGTCGCCGTGATTTCCAACGGTACCGCTGTTTTGGGACTTGGCAACATTGGTGCTCTGGCCTCCAAACCAGTCATGGAAGGTAAAGCAGGGCTGTTCAAAAAATTTGCCGGCATCAATGTGTTCGATATAGAAGTCGATGAGACTGATCCTGAAAAATTTATCAATATAGTCGCGGCCCTGGAGCCAACTTTTGGCGGCATAAATCTCGAAGACATCAAAGCGCCTGAATGTTTTGTCATTGAGGCTGCTTTAAAAGAGCGCATGAACATCCCGGTGATGCACGATGATCAACATGGCACGGCGATCATCGTCGCTGCCGCTATCCGCAATGGATTAAAAGTAGTTGATAAGAAATTAGAAGATGTGAAAATCGTTTGCTCGGGCGCTGGTTCTGCCGCACTCGCCTGCCTTGATCTGTTGGTAAAGCTTGGCGCAAAAAAGAAAAATATTTTTGTGTCGGATATTGCCGGTGTGATTTATGAGGGCCGCACAGAAGAAACCAATGAATATAATGTGCGTTACGCCCAAAAAACCAAAGCCCGCACGCTCGGCGATGAGATTGACGATGCCGATGTATTTCTGGGGGTGTCGGCTCCCGGTGTGCTCAAGCCTGAAATGGTCAAGAAAATGGCGGCGCGTCCCTTGATCCTCGCCTTGGCAAATCCAGAGCCGGAAATCCGCCCAGAAGAAGTCAAGAAAGTCCGCGATGATGCCGTGATAGCAACCGGCCGTACTGACTATCCAAACCAGGTAAATAATGTTTTGTGCTTTCCGTTTTTGTTTCGAGGTGCTCTTGATGTTGGCGCAACTGCGATCAATGACGAAATGAAAATGGCCTGCGTTGATGCCTTGTGTAAGTTGGCTGAGGCGGAATCAGATGAAACGGTTGTCAAAGCCTATGGTTTGCAAGAGCTAAATTTCGGACCGGAATATCTCATACCTAAGCCGTTTGATCCGAGGTTGCTGGTCGAGATTGCGCCCGCTGTTGCGAAAGCCGCCATGGAGTCGGGTGTTGCGACGCGTCCAATAGAAGACTTTGATGCTTATCACCAAACGCTCAATGAGTTTGTTTTCCGCTCGGGCTATGTGATGAAGCCGGTCTTTGATCAGGCTCGCACAAATCCAAAACGGGTTGTCTATGCCGAAGGAGAATCGCAGCGCGTGTTGCGTGCCGTTCAAAACTGTATCGATGAAGGGCTCGTGAAGCCGATCCTTATTGGTCGCCGAAAAGTTGTTGCCCTTCGAATTGAACAGCTTGGCTCACGGCTCGAAATTGATAAAGACTTCGAATTGGTTGATCCAGAGCGAGATGATCGCTACCGCGAATATTGGGAACTTTATCACTCATTGATGAGCCGTCATGGTACTTCCGTGAACGAAGCTCGAACGATTGTGCGTACCAGCCCGACGGCAATTGCCGCATTGATGGTTAGGCGCCGTGAGGCTGACGCTATGATTTGCGGGGCAACCGGGCGATATACGGAACATCTTCCCCATGTAATTAATATCATTGGTTTGAAATCTGGGGCCAGCCGGGCGGCATCGATGGGCATGTTGGTGATGCCAAAAGGTACCTATTTTTTAGTTGATCCATACGTTAATCCTGGGCCCACCGCAGAGCAGATTGCTGATTTTACCGTTTTGGCGGCACAAAATATTCGGCGATTCGGCATTACGCCAAAGGCCGCTCTATTGTCTCATTCCAATTTCGGCAGTTCTAACCGACCGACCGCCCGCAAAATGCGCGATGCAGTTGAACTTATACGCAAGCTTGATCCCGAGCTTGAAGTCGATGGTGAGATGCATGCCGATACGGCGCTTTCGGAAGATATTAGAAATAAGTTGGTCGCAGATTCTCCATTGACGGGATCTGCCAATTTATTAGTTATGCCGTCACTGGATGCAGCAAATATCGCCTACAATTTGGTGCGGAAACTTGCAGATGGTGTTGCTGTTGGTCCAATGTTGTTGGGGATGAAGCAGCCCGCCCATATCCTTCAAGAAGGCGTAACCGCCCGGGGCATCATCAACATGACTGCCGTTGCGGTCGTCGAGGCGCAAAGTGAAACCGATGGGGAGTTGCCACTTTGACCGAAGAGACAGTCATTGGCGTCCAGAATTCTGGTGCGACCACTGAACTGACTTCTGACTTTATTTCCGCCATTAATCTCGCCCTTGATCAAAATGATACCGCCGATGCCAAATCCTTGGCGCAGTCGCTTCATTATGCAGACCTCGCCGATCTTTTAGAAAATCTTGCACATGTCCAGCGTAAGGAACTCGTCGAAGCGCTGAGATCTGACTTTGATCCAAATGTGCTGGCCGAACTGGATGAAACCGTTCGCGAACGCGTCGTTGATCAACTTGGCATTAGCCAAGTTGCCGAAGCCATTGCCGAAATGGAAACTGATGATGCGCTCGAAGTCGTCGAAGAGCTTGACGCAGATGAGCAAAAAGTCGTGCTCGAGGCTCTGCCGGTCGATGAGCGAGCATTTATCGAAGAGGGGTTGTCGTATCCAGAGGACAGCGCTGGTCGACTGATGCAGCGCGAAGTCGTGGCGGTTCCAATGCATTGGAAGGTCGGAGACGCTATTGACTATATGCGCGATACGGTAGATTTGCCGATCGACTTTTTTGACATATTCCTTGTCGATCCGACGCATAGTCCTGTCGGTACGGTGCCGATCAGCCGAGTGATGCGCAGCCAGCGCGATATCCCGCTTTCAGATGTGATGCGAAAACACATTAAAATTGTGCCGGTTGACATGGATCAGGAAGAAGTTGCTTTCCTTTTCCGGCAGCGGGATTTGATCTCGGCGCCAGTTGTTGATGACAGCGATCGTCTTGTCGGCGTGATTACGGTTGATGACATTGTCGATGTTATCGATGAGGAGCACGAAGAAGATATCATGCGGCTTGGCGGTGTCGGCGAGGAAGATGATCTGTATTCAGCCGTCATCGATACCATGAAGTCACGATTTACCTGGCTGCTGATCCATTTGTTTGCCGCGATGATCGCAGCATATGTCATTAGTTTTTTTGCCGACACCATCGAAGAGATGGTTGCCCTGGCTATTTTGATGCCAATCGTCGCCGCGATGGGCGGAACGGCGAGTGTGCAAACGCTGACCGTTGCTGTCCGTGCCATCGCCATGAAAGAGCTAACAATGTCCAACGCCTACCGGACAATTGGTAAGGAGGTCGCGGTTGGCATATTGAACGGCGTGATATTTGCCGTGATCATCGGCGCGTTTGCCTGGGGTTGGTTTGGCAACCCGGCGCTTGGCGGTGTGATCGGCCTGGCAATCGTGATCAATCTCATTGTTGCAGGTTTTGCCGGCAGCGCCTTACCGATTTTGCTACAGCGCATGGGGTTTGATCCCGCTGTGGCGTCGAGTGCTTTTCTGACATCAATCACCGATGTTGTCGGCTTTTATGTGTTCCTCGGGCTGTCCGCCAG
>CAJXJM010000283.1 GCA_913054205.1 uncultured Rhodospirillaceae bacterium | reverse complement strand
ATTTGAACCCCGACAAACAGAATCAGAATCTGTCGTGCTACCGTTACACTATCGGCGAGGAAACGCATCTTGCTGGCGAGTTGGCCGCGCTGACCGGAAAGGAGCTGGAGATCGCTGGCTTCATTTGGTTTCAGGGTTGGAACGACCAAACGAATCAACTAGCCTGTCCACCCTAAGAGAAGGACTAACTCCTCCTTACCTTCGTCCCCTCTTTCTGGATTTCCCTCAGCTACCAAACTAGATAGGTTGTGGCACCACCGACTGGCCTATAGGCTCCTGTGAAGTCGTCCGGAAGGTCGGGGAATAATTCCAGTAATGCGCTGCGATCCATTGTTATCGTCATCTCTAAGGGTTCTTCGTCCGCAATTTGCTTGGTGACGGTTTCTTTATCCTCATGTTTTGAGTCTTCCTCTATAAAGTATTTTCCGTTCTTTGGTAGTTCCATCTGGCGAGGTTCAACGGGCTTCTGATTAGGCTTCAATTTGAAGTACGACTTAGCATCATATTCGGTGGCAGCGTTGTAGTAGTTATTGTAGAACGTGTTGAAATCTTTCTCGCCCATAGCACGAAAAGTCTCCTGTTGGCCTATTGCAATCAGCCCGTATGAGCCAAAGCTATCACGCATGGCGTTCTGGAGGATTTCCTGCTGTTCCCGATTATTTTCGTTACACCATGTGATCCATGCAGATTTGAAGTCAGACCACCTTTGGTTTTGTCCTCCGGTTGATAGTATACCCCCCGCCTTAACGTCTTGAATGATAAAAGCATTTTTATCTGCCTTTACCTCGCCGCTAAACTTAGCAAAAAATTCCTCTAACCATGGTATGGCATTTTCGGGAATTACGATGTACCTAGACTTACCTTTTTTGGCTCGCTGTGCTGGAAATCGAACAGAACCATCATGTTGCACCATTCCCCATTTGATTCTCAATGCCTCGTAACTTCTAATCCCGCAAAACAACCTGATTGTCATCCATATACCCGTCATCCAATCTATTTTCTTTTTTGATTCTAAAGCGTAGTCAAGTAGCGATCTGACTACTTCAGGGCGCAAGATTCTCGAGAAGTCGTCCTCTTCAATTATGGCGTCTTTGCCGAATTTAATTTTCTTTAGTGGTTGGAGATGTTCCGAGTAAAAACGTTTTTCAGCGCACCAATTCAGAAACGCGGTTAATCTCATTTTGTGATATATTTTTTGTGAGGGTTTAACGTTTTTCTTGTGCTCAAAAAGCCATGTTTCAAAATCCTTTTGCGTGAGTTCGACAAGTTTTCTCTCCCCAAAAATCTTTACGAAAGGGCCAAGGTACGTTGTCTTCATTGAGTCGTAGTAAGATTGACTGCAAGCTTCGCGACCACCTGTTTTTCCCGTTTTTTCGTTATGAGGCTTACGGTAGTCCAGCCATCGCTCCCAAGATTCCTGTAGGGTAAGCCACTCTTCAATCTGATCGTGCCATGAAGTAAACCACTCAACGGCTTCAGGGATGGTGGCCCCGTATTTCTTGAGAGTAACTACTGCTGAGCGGATTTCGTGACTTGCAGCTACCCCGGCGACAGTTTGCTGGTCTCCCCAATCTTCACATTCAGCCGCTGTTAGTGCCTTGTTTCGTATCGCTTTGGCCTCCTCTTCGTTTGCTGTGGAAAACCGTACAGCTTTGTCGTCGTGGTCCCATCCAACGTGAACTCGATAGTAAGTTTTAGTGCGATTTTTGAATGGCTTGACTTCGGCTTTTGAATTATAGGATTTGCACTTGGGGAGAAGTCCTTTCTGCCTTGATCTTTCACTTATGGTTCCCATATGCTCTCGCCGTCCTGCGGGCATTGAGTGCAAACTGAGTGCATTATGCAAGGGCAAAATCTAGAAAGCACTGTTTTTCTAGGCTGTGGGGTCGTAGCTCAGTTGGTAGAGCACCACAATGGCATTGTGGGGGTCATCAGTTCGATTCTGTTCGGCTCCACCAAATTTTGGCTTCAGCTAATTGCTGGGGCCTTTTTTGCTTTTCTGCTCGAAGGCCGGGGCGATGTTTCGGTAGCTCTTGAGCGCGGCGGCAATGGGATCGTAACCGGGTTGGTTCCAAACTTGTCCGCTTACTTCCACGTTGATGTCGCCGCGGTAGCCAAGCTCATGAGCCCGCCAAATGAGTTTCTGGTAATCGATCAAACCACTTTCGCCCGGCAGCACAAAGCGCGGCTTGCCGTCCTTGATGATTGTGTCTTTTACGTGAATGAAACGCGTGTGCGGGATCATTGTCTTGAGCGTATCCTCCAGTTTCATATCGCGATGGGCAAAATGACTGTAATCATACGCCAATTTAATCCAAGGGCTCTTGATCTGCTCGACTAGCCAAACGGCATCCACCGGTCGATTGACAGCTCCCGACCGGTGCGGCTTCACGCAAACCAGTGTCTTTGCTGCTTTTGCAGTCTCGGCCCATTCGCCGAGTGAATCGCGGTATATATTTTTCACCTCGGCCCATTTACCTCCGCCCATGACAGTCTCAATCAGGGGCTGCGCTTCCGGTGATAGATCATGTCCAACTTCTGCGGCTTCCTTCAGCTTTTCATGATTGTGCTTTTGATCTCCCGCGAGGCTCAGGTTCAACATCAAGGCGGTCAGCTTCAGCTCGAAATGATCTAGCAGAATTCTCAGGGCACGCCGGCGTTTGGGGGTGAGGTTCTTGGGGGCCGCATCCCAGCCATCATTCAGGCAAAACTCGACGGAATCATAACCGATGGAAGAAAGGCGCAGCAAAGCGTCTCCGGTCTTCAGTGTTTTCATGCCGTAGAGACTAAAGCCAAGGGTCAGGGCAGTTTCCTTTTTCTCCGGCTCCGCTCCAATTACAGCGGCGCTGCTTAATGCGATGGAAGATTGAATAAACTGACGTCGGTTCATGAGATTATTCTGCAATGGCAATGATGTGGCTGTAAGTTCGCACATACATCACGCCATTGGCAATGGCGGGTGTGGCGTGGCAATTTTCGGCCAGGTCATTTTCGGCCAGCACTTCAAATTTGCCGTCACCCCGCATCACAATCATTTTGCCGCTCGACTCGACGCAGTAGATTTTACCATTGGCCGCAACCGGACTACAGAAGAAACGCCCGCTACGAATAGCACGTTCGGACCAGTGGATTTTTCCAGTGGCAGCTTCAACGCATGTGACAACGCCTTGGTCATTCCACAGGAAGAGATTTTTGCCAAGCAACAGCGGCGTGGGGATGTGCGGCACGCTCTTCTCAATGCGCCATGCCTCTTCCATTCTGCCGCCTTTTGGGCGCAGGGCGATGATGTGCTTAAATTTTGTCACAAAGCCACATGTGCCGATGACCAGGTTTTCAGCAATAATCGGCGAGCCAATCGCGCGCTCCTTGGCTGGTTTTCCAAAGACATCATTTTCCCAATTCACTTTGCCGGTTTTTGGGTCGATGCCAGTGATGCCGTGTTGCCAGTTGGTGAAGATGATCTCCTCAGCACGGCCGGGCGCTTTGTATAGACACGGCGCGGAATAAGTGAGGCGCTTGCTTTGGCGTGGCGTTTTCCATCTAACCGTACCAGTACGTTTGTCGAGCGCGAGCAGGGAACTTTCGCCGTCCTGATCGTTGCTTAGAACAACGAGGTCGTGAAGGACGATAGGTGATGCGCCAAAGCCGTGCCCACCTTTGACGGGTCCGAGGTTTGCGCGCCAAGTCAATTTACCGTCGTGGTTCAGCGCCAGCAGCGTGAGTGCCTCGGGTGTTCCCCAGCTGAAATAAACGCCATCACCATCAACTGCCGGCGTGCTGGAGGCAAAACTGTTATTCTTGTGGTGCCTGTGCTTGTCAGCCTCGAACGCAAGCTGCCAAAGAACACGGCCGGAGCGCGCATCCAGCCCGACTGCGGTTCGTTCGCCGGTATCCTCGTTGGCGCACAGTAAAAAAATACGATCCCCCCAAACCACTGGAGATCCGTGGCCAACGCCGGGCAGCGGGGTTTTCCATTTAAAATGCTCCTTCTTCCAGATCACTGGAATCGCGTCGTCGGAAACACCAGCACCATTTGGACCGCGGAAGCGCGGCCAGTTTTCAGCTGGCAAGTTAGTTGCGACGATCACCGCAAAAATAAGTAAAAGTTGTTTCATTCGATGAAGGCGAACCATAACGAATTTGAATTCAGGCGACAACACGCCGTTCTGAATTCAC
>CAJXJM010000282.1 GCA_913054205.1 uncultured Rhodospirillaceae bacterium | reverse complement strand
GCAGCCAATGCCGGGTCAATTAGGAAGACAATGCTTGCTGCAATAAAAGACAGCAGCGATGTCAATTTTAAAATCTTAGTCATTAAACTACTCCTGAAGATCGATTAAAGGGCTTCGTCGCCGGTTTCGCCGGTACGAATGCGAACGGCTTGACCCAGTTCCATCACAAAAATTTTGCCGTCGCCGATATTGCCGGTTCCGGCAGCACCGCTGATGGCTTCGATTACCGCGTCGACCTGATCGTCGGACACGGCAATCTCGATTTTTGTTTTGGGTACAAAACTGATGGCGTATTCAGCGCCGCGATAAATTTCTGTATGGCCTTTTTGTCGGCCAAAGCCGGAAACCTCACTTGTGGTCAGGCCCTGGATGCCACAGTCCACCAAGGCGGCTCTGACATCTTCCAGCTTGGCTGGTTTTACAATCGCTGTGATGAGCTTCATCGTGCGACTCCTTTTAACTAGCGTGAAATCAATTTGCCGAAACAAACCCACAATTGAGGCAGGCTGTCTTTGGCGCGATGGGTCTTACATTCCAAGATTCGTGCCAGACTCGTAAAATTGTTTATTTACAAGGGGTTGCGGCCTATGACATGGGGTGAGGCGAGCTAAATTTGCACATTTAATAATCATATTTAGATCAAATCTAAAATTTGATTAAATATTAGACATATTTGTGGCTGGACAAGCGACATATTGAGGCGCAGTTGTTTTAAATGGCCGAAAAAGCGGAAAACACAGTGAAAACAGACATTCTCATCGTTGGCGGTGGTATGGCAGGATGCAGCCTTGCCTGTGCGCTCGCAGGCGCTGGTTTTGAAATTGTTATTATTGATCGGCTGGATCAATCTTCTCAAACAGAAGACACATTTGATGGACGCGCCTCGGCAATCGCTGAGGCGTCTAAAAAAATGCTCGATCAAATCGGTATGTGGCGGCATTTGGGGCAAAACTATACGCCGATATTGGATATTCGCGTTGCCGATGGCGATTCTCGCCTGTTTCTTCACTATAACCACGAGGATATTGGCGAAAAGGCGCTCGGTTTTATGGTCGAGAATCGACATTTTCGGAGAGCCGTGTTCACGCGCCTAAGGGAATTGGAAAAGGCACGATATCTGGCACCCGCCCAACTTGAGGACATCGCTCGAGGGCCAGAGGGTGTTAAAGCGCGCCTCATCGATGGCCGCCAGATCGAAGCCGCGCTCGTTGTCGGCGCCGATGGCCGTTCGTCTCAAATTCGCGAAGAGGCAAACATTAAACTCACCCAATGGTCTTATCATCAAACCGGTATTGTTCTATCGGTTGATCACGAAATACCCCATCACAATGTCGCCCATGAACATTTTCTTCCGGCCGGGCCGTTTGCCATCTTGCCGCTCTCAGGACCGAACGGCGATAACACACGCTCATCGATCGTCTGGACTGAGAAAGACGAGCTCGTTGAAGGCATCATGGCGATGTCTGATCAAGATTTTGCGGCTGAGTTTGAGCAACGCTTTGGTGATTTTTTAGGCGCGGCGACTTTTATCGGCCCCCGCTGGACCTATCCTTTGACGCTGCAATATGCCGAAACCAGCGTAGCTGAGCGTCTGGTCTTGGTTGGCGATTCCTCGCATGGCATGCATCCAATTGCCGGCCAGGGCCTCAACATGGGGTTGCGTGATGTTGCCGCTCTCGCGGAAGTTTTAATCGATGCCCGGCGGCTTGGCCTCGATATCGGTACTTCTCATGTGTTGGATGATTATGAACAATGGCGACGTTTTGATAACACCTTGATGCTGGCGATGACCGACGGCCTCAATCGATTGTTCTCCAATGACATCGCGCCGATAAAACTGGTGCGCGACATTGGACTGGCCGCCGTCAATAAAGCCGGGCCACTTAAAAAAGTCTTTATGCAACACGCCATGGGCGCGACCGGAAATTTGCCGCGCCTCCTTAAAGGCGAGGCCTTATGAGCCTCAATGTTGATCCGGTCGCCATCGCCGAGATCATCCGCGACGTCGCAGAGACGGTGATTTTGCCGCGTTATCAAACCCTTTCCGCAGATGAAATCAGCGAGAAAGTCGGCGGCGAATTAGTTACCATTGCCGATGAAGAAAGCGAGCTTTTACTTTCACAGTATTTGACCGCGTATCTGCCGGGTTCAGTTGTTCTGGGCGAAGAGGGTTATGCCAAAGACCCAAACGTAATTGCGGCGCTTACAGGGGACGCACCTGTCTGGATACTTGATCCGGTCGACGGCACGCATAATTTTGCCGCCGGAAAAAGACCCTTTGTTGTCATCGTTGCGCTGTGCCTAAAGGGCGAAACGGTGATGGGCTGGATATATGATCCGATTGACCAAAGATTGGGTTTTGCTGAAAAAATGCGGGCGCTGAATTTAATGGGATCACCACCCAAATCGCTTCTTCCAAACCAAACTCTGAGCTAATAGGGTTTTGCGCCCGCGGTCTAATAGCCCATCCTTTTCAGGCGTCGCTGGATAGCCTCGAGAAAACCGGCGCGACACTGACGCACCCGTTCTGTTTTGGTCATGAATATTTGCAACACCTACAAGGAGCCGCTGATTTTTCAATCATCGGCCGGTTTTTCCCGTGGGATCATGCGGCGGGCGTGTTAATGTTTGAAGAAGCTGGCGGTGTCGCGAAATTAATTACCGGAGAAGAGTACCGTCCAACAATCGAGCCAAACACCAACGGAAGCTTAATGATCCTCGCCCCCGATCAAGATCGCTGGCAGGACCTAAAAAGCTACTTCAATTAGCTCTCAATTTCCCGCGCTTCATCGGCGAGCATTATGGGAATGCCATCGCGGATGGGAAAAGCGAGCTTGGCGGCGTCGCTGATCAGTTCTTGTTTCTCGGCGTCATAGCGCAGCGGTTCCTTGGTCACCGGACACACTAGAATTTCAAGCAGCTTTGGGTCTACAGTTTGAGTGTTCATATTGATCGCTTAATGTTTCGTTCTGGCTTCGCCGACCGACGCGAGTTCCATTTCCATCAGCGACGTCATCACATCGACCATATCGGCCTGATCGCGCGCCTCAAGAATAGCCTGCTTCTCACGGTAATCAAAGGGGTTCATCATGCCAAGCGTGGCAATTAAAAAGCGGTCGTTGGATTTTTGCAAGCTGTCCCAATCAACCTTAATAGCTTTAAGCTTAAGATAGTCTTTTAAAATAACCAGAAGGCTCTCTCGATTGATGATCGGGTCAGCAAAACTGAGGTCTTCTTTAAAGTCGGCAAAATCGGGTTTTACGCGCCGGTAGCCATTTTGCTCTTCTAATTCAGTTTCTATTTTAAAACGGCAGACGCCTTGGAGGGTCATTAAAATTCGGCCATCGTCACTTTCAGCAAAAGCAGTGATGCGTCCGGCGCAGCCGATATGGAAAAGCTCCGTCCCTTCTGGCACCGGATCGGGCAGCATTTTTAGGGGCTGGACCATGCCGATCAGGCGAGACTGTTTCAGGCTATCGAGCACCATGCTCAGATAGCGTGGCTCAAAGATATTGAGCGGCATGCGACCGTGTGGCAACAGCATTGCGCCTGGGAGCGGAAAGATCGGCAGGCTATCCGGCAATTCATCGAACGCCAGCCCAAAGGGATCACCAAAATTCCCGTGCGGGACCCCTTGGGGGTTTTTTGGCATTAGGAGAACAACACCGCCGACAATTTGCGGCGACCTTCAACCGTCAAGGGATCAGCATGACCAAGGGCTTCGAAGATTTTTAAAAGCTGTTCTCGCGCAGCATCGCTATTCCAGGTGCGGTTGCGTTTGATAATCTCAACCAGCTCATCTATCGCTTCTTCTGTTTGGCCGCCGCCATATAGCGCCAAGGCATAATCATAGCGCGCCTGATGGTCATCCGGATTGGCATCAACGGCGATTTTTAACTCATCTGCAGCGCCGGTGTCAGCCGTTTGTTCATCAAGCTCCAATGCGGTTTGCACAGCTGAAACCGGTGCACTGGTGAGCACGTCTTCTGTGAGCCCGGCAAGATAGCTCCGCGCCTGATCCATTTCTCCGGCCGCCATCAGACATTTCATAATACCAGCATGGGCATCGGCATTGGTCGAATCGGACGCCAAAACTTGATTGAAAATAGCGCTGGCTGTTGTCGGATCGCCGCCATCCATCAAACCGGCGGCTTGTTCCAATGCCTGTTCAATCGGCGAGCCGTTGCCGTC
>CAJXJM010000281.1 GCA_913054205.1 uncultured Rhodospirillaceae bacterium | reverse complement strand
ACTTTCGACGAATTTGCGGATTAAGCTGAAGCCAGAGGAACGCCGACCGCTAAAAGCTCAGCTCGGTGCGTGGAAGGCGCGCGACATCACCTGCGAGAAAGGCCGAGCGAAAGATAGTGCTCAACCGACGCAGCTGGCGTATGAAGTTTCTAAACGCAAACGCATCTCGCCCGAAAATGAACGCCTCATCGACGAGAAGTTTTCAGGCATTTTGAAAAAGGCGATGAGTCAGGATGCTTTGGCAAAAATATATTTATCGGCAGTTGATAAATTCGATTTTTACAATGGCTCCCGTTACGACCGCTATGTGGGATGGACGCCGAGAAATCGCCTCAAAGATAAAAAATTAAATGTCGTCCGACTCTCAGTGAGCAATTTCTGGGACCAGGTGCCTGATCAATTTGCTAAAGCGATTTTGCTGACGGCGAAACGGCGCGTTTATGAGCAGCTACCCGGATCTATATTTGCGGATCCACTCATGCGTATCATTAAGGGTAAAAAAATATTCGGCTCGGTGTATCCAGACATTCGAAATGGGAATTTTTTCAAAGTCATGCGCCAGGCCTTTTCGATGTCAGAGCGACTGCCAAAATCTTTGCAGCGCTACATCGATATCATTGACGAAATTCATTACAATCCCGCCTCAAAGCACTATATCCGCAGCGGCACGATTGATGCCAAAGGTGCCTTTTACATTAAGTCGCTAAGTTCCGATGGTCATCGGATGATGTTTGTGCGCCGCAAGGTATTGTTCTCTTCGCCGCTGTTTTTCCTGCAAACATTTATCCATGAAGGCACCCATGCCGCTCAAGACCAGAAAGCCTACAATTATTTTCGAGATGCCCATAAGTTGAAAGCAGTTCTGACGCGTCTCCAATCCGACGGGAAGGGAAACACTACTGAGGCAAAAAAGCTAAAGAAGCAACTCAACGTGAAACAAAACTATTCCAATCGCTGGTACCGCGGCATCAAAACCAAGACCGGGCGAATCCAGGATATCGCATTCGAATGTGAGGCGACTGAGAATGAGATCAAAACGGTCAAACTGATTGGCGGCTCTCCTGATATCATGAAAGCCTCCGGTTATTTGAAACTTTGCCCCGAAGCGCAACGTCAAATCATCCAATGGCAAGACGAGCTCATTCGTAAAAATCGGCAAAATAGACGTTGATTTTCTGAGGCTTAACCACAATTTACTAAGAGGTTCGACTTGCGGCATTACGCAGCCTGTGGCAATAAGACTCGAATTAAGCGTGCTAAAGTAGGCAAAGATGATCAAACCTGTTCGAAAAGCTGTTTTTCCTGTTGCGGGACAAGGCACCCGGTTTTTACCGGCCACCAAAGCCATGCCCAAGGAAATGCTGCCGGTCGTTGATAAGCCGCTGATTCAATACGCCGTGGATGAGGCGCGGGAAGCCGGTATTGAGGAGTTTATTTTCGTTACCGGGCGCGCGAAGTCAGCCATTGAAGATCATTTTGACCATAGCTACGAGTTGGAGCATTCGCTCGAAGAGCGTGGCAAGGACGATATTCTCGCAACCATCCGAGAAATTATACCCGCAGCAGGGCAGGTTTCTTATACGCGCCAGCAAAAACCACTCGGTCTCGGTCATGCCGTTTGGTGCGCGAGATATCATATCCATGATGAGCCATTTGCCGTGTTGTTGGCGGATGATTTGATTTTAGCGAAACCCGGCTGCCTCAAACAGATGATGGAAACTTACCAGGAGACCGGCGGAAATTTGGTCGCCGTTGAGGATGTACCCAAAGAACATACGGATCGCTACGGCATCTTGGATGTTGTCGAGGACAATGGAAAAATTGCCAGAGCTCAGGGATTGGTTGAAAAACCCAATCCGGCGGATGCACCTTCCACGCTGTCGATCATTGGCCGCTACATCTTGCAGCCTCAGGTCTTCGAGCAATTGGATCGTCAGGAAAAAGGCGCAGGGGGCGAAATTCAATTAACCGATGCAATGGCCCGCACAATTGGCGACGTGCCGTTCCATGGGTTTAGATTTGAAGGCAATCGCTACGATTGCGGCAATCGATTAGGTTTCCTTGAGGCCAATTTGGCCTTTAGTCTGGACCGCGATGATATGCGGGATGGCGTCGTCGAAATGTTGAAAAAATATAGTTAAATAATAGGAAGTAACACATGCGTATCGCGATGATCGGAACGGGCTATGTTGGTCTCGTATCCGGTGCTTGTTTTTCAGAATTTGGTGTTGATGTTGTCTGCGTCGATAAAGATGCGAGCAAAATCGACCGGCTCAACAATGGTGAAATACCAATTTATGAGCCTGAACTCGATAGTCTTGTTGAGAAAAATGTAAAAGCCGGGCGGCTGTCTTTTACCACCGATTTGGTCGATGGCATTAAAGGCGCGGACGCTGTATTTATTGCAGTTGGCACACCGATGAAGGATGGCGATGGCCACGCCGACCTTACCTATGTCTACGACGCCGCCAAAGAAGTCGCCGCGGCGATGGACGGCTATACCGTGATCGTGACGAAGTCTACGGTGCCGGTCGGCACAGGCGATGAAGTCGAAAAGATCATGCGGGAGGCTCGGCCGAACGGTGAGTTCGATGTCGTTTCCAATCCGGAGTTTTTGCGTGAAGGATCGGCGATCAATGACTTTATGCGGCCTGACCGGGTTGTCATTGGCGCTCATAGCGAAACAGCTCAAGACGTCATGCGGAATTTGTATCGGCCACTGTTTCTGATCGAAACGCCGATTTTATTTACTGGTCGTCGGACGGCTGAGCTCATTAAATATGCTGCCAACACTTTCCTTGCGACCAAAATTACCTTCATCAACGAGATTGCTGATCTCTGCGAGCAGGTGGGTGCGGACGTGCAGGACGTTTCTAAAGGCATAGGGCTGGATGGTCGCATTGGCAGCAAGTTTCTTCATGCGGGGCCAGGGTATGGCGGTTCGTGTTTCCCCAAAGACACACTCGCCCTTGTAAAAACAGCGCAAGACTTTGGCAGTCCGATTAAAATTGTCGAGGCTGTGGTCGAGGTGAACGAACGCCGCAAATTGCAAATGGCAGACAAAATTATCGCTGCATGTGGCGGCAGTGTTGAGGGTAAAAAAATCGCAATTCTAGGCCTCACCTTTAAGCCGAACACGGATGACATGCGAGATTCGCCGAGCCTCGCCATCATGCCCGCTTTGGTCAAAGGCGGCGCAAACGTCCATGCCTTTGATCCGCAAGGCATGGACGAAGCACGTACGATGATCGAGGGCATTGAGTGGTGCGACGGAGCTTATGAAGCGTTGGACGGCGCAGATGTTGTGGCAATTTTGACCGAGTGGAATGAATTTAGAGCGCTTGATCTCGAACGCATGAAGTCAACGATGGCGCATCCGGTGATGGTTGATCTTAGAAACATCTACAATCCAGATGAAATGACGGCGGCTGGGTTCGATTATCACTGTATTGGCCGAACAGTTTCCAACGGAAATTAGGGCTATATCCGATGAGTGATCAACGGCAACTCGATCCAACCATCCTTAGAGAATACGATATCCGCGGCATCGTTGGGGATGGTTTCAATGTTGATGAAGTGAAATCGATTGGCCGCGCCTTTGGGTCGGTAGTTGTTGAGAAAACTGACACGGAAAAAATGCCAACTGTTGCTGTCGGCTATGACGGTCGTTTGAGTTCACCTGCTCTATCGGATGCAATTTGCGAAGGCCTGACGGCGTCTGGTGTTAACGTCATAAATGTTGGGCTTGGCCCAACGCCGATGCTGTATTTTGCCACCCATGAGCTTTCGACCGATGGCGGTATGATGATCACCGGCTCGCACAATCCGCCAGATTATAACGGCATTAAAATTGTGCTCGGTGGCCATTCTTTTTTTGGTGAAGAAATTCAGGCGCTCGGCGCGCGCACGGCGGCGGGCAATTTCACTGAAGGCGCGGGGAGTGTCTCAGAACACGCGATCTTTGCCCGCTATGTTGAACGTGTGCTGGAAGACTTCGAAGATGGCAAAGAACTCAGCGTTGCCTGGGATCCCGGCAATGGCGCGGCAGGTGAGGTGATTGCAGAGCTCGTAAAAAGTCTCCCGGGCGAACATTTCTTAATTAACGAAAAGATTGATGGCACTTTCCCGGCCCATCATGCAGACCCAACGGTCGAGAAAAATCTCGTTCAATTGAAAGAACTCGTCGCCGCCA
>CAJXJM010000280.1 GCA_913054205.1 uncultured Rhodospirillaceae bacterium | reverse complement strand
TGCGCGTTGCGGCCAAAGCCTTTGGGTTTTTTGCGAATATAGAGCATCGGTTTCGAAAGAGCTTCTGAAATCCAGGCTCCGTAGGGGATGCCAGCAGTTTCGCCGCCCGCGACCAAATCCAGCGCATCTATATCTATCGAGGAGCGGAGCAGGTCAACGCTGAGCTCGATAATTTTGCGGCGTTCTTCGAGGAATGAAATCACCCAGCGGCAATCGATATAGACCGGGCTGGCCCATCCAGCAGTCAAGATGTAGGGCTCTTTTGGACGGAAGTTAACCGCCTTGATATCGAGCAGCATTTTAGCTGTCTCTGCGCCTGCTGCTTTTTGCTCTGGTGATCTCGTGTCGTTTACCATTTATTACCCCAAACAATATATAAACTGGACTTCGATAAAGTCGGTATAGAATAATCTAGGTTTAAAAGTGATTCGGCCATCTTGTAAATAGATGTGAGCATAAAAGAATCATCGGTGGAATAAATTAATGGCGCGTGACAATTCTAAAGCCCAAGATCTGGTGGGCAAGGGGGCCGAGGCTCACCAAGCCGGTCAATTCGACAAAGCGGAAAAGTATTACAAACGCGCGTTAAAAGCCGATGGTAATAACGCAGATGCGCTTCACCTATTGGGCCTGATATCTCATCAAAAAGGGCGAAATGAATACGCAGCTAAATTGATTGGTAAAGCTTTGGCGGTCCGACCCCATGAGCCCGCGATGAACACTCAATATGGCGATTGTTATGAACGCTTTGTCGCGCTGGAAAGAGGCTGAGCAGGCCAGCATGGCCGTGCTCAAAACCGAGCCCGATCACGCCGAAGCCTATAACAATTTAGGTCGTGCCTTAGTCGGTCAGAAAAAATTTGAACAAGCGGAGGCGGCCTACGATAAGGCCATAGAGGCGGCACCTAACAATGCAGCAGCAGAAAACAATCTCGGAAATTTGCATATGCAGCAGAGGCGTTACGACCTCGCCGAGGCGGCTTTTTTACGAGCCATTGAGATCGATTCCGGTTTTCTACTCGCGTTTTCCAATCTTGCGACCACCTATATGGCGATGAATTGGCTGGATAGGGCGGAGGAGGTCTGTCGTGCGGCGTTAAAAATAAATCCGAATTTTGTCCCAGCCGTTCAAAGCTTAGGCGTCGTGCTGTCCCGCAACCAACAGTTTGATGCCGCCGAGCAAACCTTTCGCCATGTCCTTGATCTCGCGCTCAACCACAACCAAGCGATTTCAAATCTCGCTTCACTATATTCAACACAAGCGCGGTTTGACGAAGCGGAACGACTTTTTAAAACAGCGATTACGCTTAATCCTAACAGCACGCATGCGCATCTCAATCTGGGTATTTGTTATTCTGAACTTGGACAAATGGAGGCGTCGCTCAAATGCCTTAGCAAAGCGATTGCCTGCGATCCCAACAATATCGACGCTTATTATGCGCTATCGACTTCGGGGAAGGAGAAACTCGATAAGGCTGCTCTTGATCATCTCGAAGGGCTTGTTGAGGACACCGAAATCTCACTTCCGACAGAACAGAAAACAAAGGCACTATTTGCGCTTGGTATGCAAACCGAAGGCGCTCTCTCTTTTGGATGGTTTCTAAAAGGCAATAAATTGAGGGCAAAAATTCTGACCAGTGAGGTGGGGGCATTTGACCCGGAGCATCATCCAATCAGCCTTTGATCGACTAAAAGCTGCTTTCACGGAGGAGTTCTTCAAGGCGCGGAAAAATTGGGGGAACCAAAGCGAAGTTCCGGTTTTTGTCATTGGCATGCCGCGCTCTGGGGCAACGTTGGTGGAGCAAATTATCTCCGCCCACTCAAATGCTGATGGCGCCGGAGAACGATCAGATATTCCGGCTTTCATCAGAAATTTTAATCAGGCCAGCGGCGGCGAAGACAGCTTCCCGGACAACATTCAGAATTTAACTGAAGTGCAAATCGGTGAGTGGGCTGAAGACTATTTGGACAAGTTTGAAAATCTAGATAGCGCAGCCCGAATTGTAGATAAACTTCCGTTCAATTATGCGCATCTTTGGCTTATCCAACTGATGTTCCCAAAAGCCAAAGTTATTCACTGCAAACGTGATGCCCGCGATATTGGCCTTTCCTGTTTTCAGCAAAATTTTGTGAAGCCGCACCCATGGAGTTGTGACCTCGGGCATATTGGCCAGTATTACAACGCCTATGCAGACCTCACGGCCCATTGGCAGAACACGCTGTCTTTGTCTTTCATTGATGTTTGCTACGAGGATGTGGTTGTTAACTCAGAGGCTGAGAGTCGCCGTCTCATAGATTTTCTTGGTTTGGATTGGGAGCCATCAATATTGGATTTCCATACATCTGCGCGCAGTGTTAAAACCGCCTCTAAATGGCAAGTGCGTGAACCCATTTATGCTGGTTCTATTGGACGATGGAAAGAATTTGAAGATCAACTCAAGCCGATGATTGAGGCTTTAAAACTCGCCGAATAATGACGAGGTAATTAATTGCCTTTGCGGCGGATTGTATACCCGTCATCGGTCAATCCGCTAAAATGCATTCTGACATCCGGATGACGAATAGGATCACCGCTATCATCGGGCTCTAGGTTGCGCTGGGCGACGTAGGTTCTGAGATCGCTTTCGTCGACGAGCACGTGATACCAAGGATTGTCTTTGGGTGGCTTTGAAGTCGCCATATGACTGTACCAATTATCGGAGCCATGAAAATCCGCATCCACATCGATAATGACGCCTCGATAATCGAAGCGCTTGTGGTGGACCAATTGTCCAACTGAAAATAAAGCCTTGGTCTCAGACATGTAGTCAATAACCCCAATGTGAATATCTCTAGAGTACTGTATATAAGTGAGGATTATGATACTCGATTTCCAGTTAAAAATTAAATGTTGGACTTGGAAACATCTCCAAAACGAGGCAAATTGAACTTGGAATGAACGATACTCCCGTCATTTGGGCATTGGTCGATGAACGCCCTGGAACCGGCAGTCAGTGCAATGCTGTGGCCAAAGCCATCAATCTGCCTTATGTCGAGAAAAAGCTCCATTGGTCGAGCTTCGCCAAATTACCCAACTTTTTAACCGGCGCTTCGTTACGCGGCATATCAGCCGAATCAAAATCTGAGATTAAGTCGCCTTGGCCCGATTTGGTAATTGCCGCCGGGCGAAGAGCCGGCGCAGTTGCGCGATATATAAAAAAGCAAAGTTTGGATGATTGTGCGGTGGTTCAACTCATGTATCCTGGAGATACCGCAATCAGCGATTTTGATCTCGTTGCGGTTCCCACTCATGATGGCTCCGTAAAAGAGGGTCGAAATATATTTCGTGTAACGGGTGCGCCACATGGGATAAATGAGGCTAGTTTGTCTGCTGCCCGAGTGCGATGGCATAGCAAGTTTGGTGGGTTGGAAAAACCAGTCGTTGGATTAATTGTCGGCGGGGCCACAAAACGTCGGCCTTTCTCAGCAGAAATGGCAAAAGAACTCGGCCGCCAGACGGCTGAATTGGCAACAAAACTAAGCGGTAGTTTGATCGTAACATCTAGCCCGCGCACTGGCAGCGCTCTCGATGATGTGCTTGGCGGAATATCCGCCGCATCTGTTGAACCTGCTTTTGTCTATCAGTGGTCGGCGCATAGCCCGGAGTCTGACAATCCGTATCTCGGCTTTCTTTCCATCTCTGATCATTTGGTCGTCACCGGCGAATCTACAACGATGTGTTCTGAGGCTTGCGCAACCGGCAAGCCAGTCCATCTCTTTGCGCCTCGTAATTTCCTGGGAGATAAACATCGCCGGTTCGTCGATGAGCTTGTGTCCGAAGGTTATGCTTTAGAATTAGGTGCAGATGAAAATGCGGTCGAAATTGATTCGCCAAAAAAACTGGATGTTGCCGGTCAGATCGCCGCAGAAATCCATTCTCGAATATTGTCTGATTTGGAAATAGTCGATGCAGAGGAGTCTTGATTGGAAGTCACGCTCTAATGGATACCGGAACTCTCATTATTTTTGCTGGCATTTCAATCATCTTTATTGGATTTGCGTTAGCGTTCCAAGCTGTTGTCGGGCAACCGCGCAAACAAATGGCAAAACGCGTGCTTGTCTGGCACAGTTAAGCGGGAGAGCATCGTGGGGGCGCTCTCCCGCACCTTTTTGAAATCGTTAATTAAGTGACAGTCACTTATTTACATCAATTCACATCTTCCTTAATTAAGTGA
>CAJXJM010000279.1 GCA_913054205.1 uncultured Rhodospirillaceae bacterium | reverse complement strand
TCGGCGTATTTTAAATGATCAGCCAATTCCCCTGGTGCCGATTTTAATTAACACGTTTTTTCCGCCCAATCAGGTGAAACCAAAACGCTGTTATGAATTTGGTCAAATGATAGGCCGGGCAATAAACGACTGGGATAGCGATAAAAAAATTGCCGTCTGCGCGTCCGGCGGCGTCAGTCATTTTGTCATTGATGAAGATTTTGATCACCGTATTTTGGGTGCCATGCAAAAAGGTGATGTTGAGACGATGATCAATGAGCCAAACAATATGTTCCGCTCAGGTACCTCTGAAACCAAAAACTGGATCGTTACGGCAGGAATTTTGTCGCAAACTGAATTCGCCATGGAATTGCTCGACTATGTGCCGTGCTATCGCTCAGATGCCGGCACCGGGAACGCGATGGCTTTTGCGACCTGGACCTAAGGTTGAAAAAACGAAATGTTGTCGCAGGAAGATAATGAACTTTTAACCAAAGTTGGTTCTGGAACGCCAATGGGTGAATTGTTGCGCCGCTTTTGGACACCTGCATTCTTGTCTGAAGAATTACCCACGCCCGATTGCGATCCCGTGAGCCTGCGTCTGTTGGGTGAAGACCTCGTTGGTTTTCGAGATAGCGACGGCAACATTGGTGTTCTTGAGGCCTATTGTGCCCATCGACGTGTGCATCTGTATTATGGCCGCAATGAAGAATGCGGGCTGAGATGCGTCTATCATGGCTGGAAATATGACGTTAATGGCAATTGCGTTGATATGCCCTCCGAGCCTGACCAGACCAATTTTAAAAACAAAGTGAAGTTGACTTCTTACCCAACCGTCGAGCGCGGCGGCGTGATCTATATCTATATGGGACCGGCGGAGCTCAAACCGGAACCGCCAGAGCTGGAATGGTCCTACCTGCCAGAAGTCCAACGCACAGCGACGAAGCGCCTACAGCAAAACAATTGGGCGCAAGCGGTCGAAGGGGGTATCGATTCCAGTCATATTTCATTTTTGCATAACCGCACAATCGGACAGTCGGTCAACAAAGACTCGCCGATCCCGCGTAATAAATACCATGGCCAGGACCGCCACCCGGTTTTTGAAATTGAAGAAGTTGACTATGGTTTGAGGATTGCCGCCCGGCGCAATGCTGAGCCTGGCAAACATTACTGGCGCATCACCCAATTCCTATTTCCATATTATACGATGATACCGCCAGTTGGTAATTTTGAGACTTCCAAGGGTCAGCCTTATGCTGGTCACGCCTGGGTGCCAATCGATGATGAAAACACCTGGACCTGGTCGTTTGGCGCTAATCCGACACGCGCCTACACAGAAGAGGAACGTGAATTTGCCGGTGGCAAAAATGGTATGTGGGGGCCGATTGATGAGAAGTACCATCCGCTTCAAAATCGCAGCAACAATTACCTGATCGACAGAGAGGTCCAGCGTACGCAAAGTTTCACCGGCATCAATGGTATTCCAAACCAGGACGCTGCCGTGCAGGAAAGCATGGGGCCGATTGTTGATCGCTCCAAAGAAAGATTGGGGACATCAGATACCGCAATTATTGTTTTTCGGAAAAGCATGATCCGATTGGCAAAAGATTTAGCAGAGGGCAAAGAACCCATCGCTGCCTCCGATGGAGATTTATATAATGTGCGCTCTGTATCGATTTTGCTCGACGAAGGTGTGGCCTTTGCTGATGGCGCCGAGCATTTATTTCCGGGCGGGGACATCCGCTCGGCAGCTGAATAAGTTTTATGTAGGAGAAATAAAATGAACAAATTTAACATTCGGCCGCATATGCGGTTGCAGGAATGGGTCGCCGAAGAAAAAGGCTACTTTGAAGATGAAGGTCTCGACTACATTTTTACCAAAAATAAAACACCGATGAAGGCTGTTGGCACCGGCCAGGAAAATAAAAAAGGAGCCTATCAAACATTTGAAGATGGCCGTGATGCGGATGTTAGCTGTGCCTGTCATTGGACCGTCAATATGGCGGCATCAGCGGGTCATGGGCAACTTTGGGGAGAGGCCTATTCTGTCACACCTTCCGGTATTTTTGTTGCGCCGGAATCTGATATCGAGAAGCCGGAAGATCTTGCCAATGTACCGGTGACGGTTGGCTATCAATCCGGCAGTCATTATTCAACCATCCAAGGGTTGGAGCCTTTCTTAAAAACCGATGAAATCAATCTTCATTTTGGCGGGTTGTTGATGGGGCGTCTCAATTTATTGGTTGATCGCGAAGTGCCGGCGGGTAATGCCTTTGGTGCGCCGATGTATATTCTCGAGCAGCTTGGCTTTAGAAAAATTCTGGATACTACATTTATGATCGCGACCATGGTGCCGCCAAATGTAAACCGAGATGATGTTGTTAAATATTTCAAAGCGCTAAAGCGGGCGCAGGCTGACATCGATTTGAGGCATGATCTTTATACCCATTACTTCCTCAATGAACTGCCGGATCGTTATAAAGACGTCGCTGATACAAGGCGCTTTGGCCCCGGTGAACGCATCGTGTTTGAACCTTATTCACAGGAATTATTCGACGGCACGCGAGAGTGGGTTATTGAAAGAGATATTTTCCCAGAAGATAAAATAGGTGCCGAAGATTATGACCATGCCGTCGTAACCGCAGCCTGATTTTGAGCACGTAAAATGGACACCGTTGAGTTCCTGGAGGAAAGTTAAAATAATAAGGTGCCGCGGTAAGGGGGAGGTAATATGGGAAATGTAAATCGCCTTGATGCGGCAGGCGTGCGATCGAAAGTATCTCACCCAATTGTAGATGGCGACGGGCATATTTTAGAGGCCCGACTGACAATCCTGGATTACGTTAAAAAGATTGCCGGGCCAGAAGTTGCGCTCCGCTACGAGAATATGGAGTCGCCTTGGAAACACCAAGACGTACGGCAAATTTTCTGGGGCATGCCGTCTGGTCCTCATTCGCTCGACCGGGCTACAGCGATGTTGCCAAAGCTTTATCGCGAGCGGCTGGATGAAGCGGGCATTGATGTGGGGATTGTTTATTCAACGGCCTGCTTACCCCTAATGCACGTTCGAGATGACGAAATGCGCCAAGTCGGCCACCGCGCGCTTAACACGATGCTGGCAGACATTTTCAGTGAAGTTGGTGATCGTTTGATCCCAAATTGTGTCATTCCCATGTTTTCACCGGAGGAAGCACTGGCGGAACTGGATTACGCTGTCGGCGAATTGGGGTTTAAGGCAGCGACATTTGGCACCGAGGTTCGGCTGCCGGTACCCGAAATTGAAAAGCAAGCACCTGAGCTCGGAAAATATACCGAACGCGTTTATCCCGTTGCGCTCGATGCTCTCCATGATTATGACCCTGTCTGGCAGCGCTGTATTGATTTGAAAGTACCGGTTGGCTGTCATACCGCGGCGAGGGGAGGCGGTAGCCGCCATTCTTCACCATCAAATTTTGTTTTCAATCATCTCGGCGGGTTTTCGACAGCAGGTGATTTTTTCTGCCGGGCAATATTTATGGATGGCGTTACGCGCCGTTTTCCGGGGCTAAATTTTGCTTTCCTTGAAGGCGGTGTTGGTTGGGCAGTGCAGCTTTACAATGATCTGTTTGAGCATTGGGAGAAACGAAATCTTGATTTCATGACTAAAAATCTTGACCCGGCGAAATTAGATGGCGATCTCATTCGCGAGATGGCCGACAAATACGGCGGTGGCATTTTGACAGGTGATGCTTTGATGGGCGAGCGGGCGACCAATCCTATGGGCGGTATTGTTAAGGGCGATGTTGAACTTGATGAGTTTCGAAGATGCGAGATCAGCAAAAAAGAAGACATTCGCGATCTTTTTGTTGAGCCGTTTTACTTTGGCTGCGAGGCTGATGACGCTATGAACACTATTGCCTTCAACACCAAAATCAATCACTACGGGGCCAAGCTTAAAGCCTTTTTTGGCTCGGATATTGGTCATTGGGACGTTGAGGATATTCGAGATTGCGTGCCGGATGCGTATAAAAATGTCGAAAAAGAGCTTTTCACGGACCAAGATTTCGAGGACTTTATGTTCACGAACCCCGTTAGTCTATATACGAAACAAAACCCGGATTTTTTCAAGGGTACAATCGTTGAAGATCGGGTAAACCGGTTGCTCGTAGAAACAACTCAAGCGGCCTAATTGATCTATAATTGGGAAATATTTTTGGCTGGACTAAGATCCTTTGGCGGCGTTGGGCGCGCTTTACAAGACCGCAAC
>CAJXJM010000278.1 GCA_913054205.1 uncultured Rhodospirillaceae bacterium | reverse complement strand
CCGCAGCACTTAGCGTGATTAAATTATATGCGCCACGTTCTATTTCCAACTTCCGAGCATCACCGAAGTGGGCGCTTACGAGCCTATTTATGCGGCAATACTGTCCTTCTAACGTCACTAATAGTCGAGCGTTAGCATGTCGACAATGGGCACTCATGCCTGGATTCATCGACTTATCACTAGAGGGCAGTGTGAGTGAAGTACAAGCCGAAACAAATAATCCAGCACCTAGAATTACGATAGACCTAATCAGCATTCCCTCCCCCTCAAGCAAAAGTCAGCTCGCATTAATCAGAGTTATCAAATTAAAAGAACCACATACTTCATATTTAACATACCCAATTTAGTTGTATGTAATAATATTTTTTCTATTTTTATTATATCAAAAAAATTCGGGAAGAATAGGTCGGTACGACGACAATTTGGAATAAAACGTATTTCCGCCGCTGGATAATTTGCGCTAGGGTGTCCCTAACAAATAGTACTTTAAAGGGAGTATCAATTCATGCGCGCTCAAGTCGGGATTATCGGTGCAGGTCCGTCCGGATTATTATTATCTCAATTGCTCCATCTTCAAGACATTGACACCATCGTGCTTGAGCGACGTTCATCCTATCAGCCCACCATAAACACATTATAGCAAATGGATTTACCTGTGATCTGATGCGAGGAAAGACCGATGCCTTCCATAGGATTGGCCCGCCGGGGCCATTTTAACACCACACGATTACTAGCTGCGGTCAAAGCAACCTTCATAAGTTCAACAGAATCTTCATCTGAGCCGACTATCTCGCGGATCAGGCGTATATTCTTTTTTACCAGGGCCTTTTTTTTTCGCGGTGGATGCATCGGATCGACCAGCACTACCTCCGGTGAAAGGGTCGGCAGCAGGTCCCGGGCATCACCATGAAGCAGGGTTATGCGGCTGATCACTTCTGCCACCTTGCCACCGATATCTCTGGCGCGTGCCAGCCCGTCTTCCAATAGCCGATGCATATCGGGTGAACGTTCAATTAGAATTATCTCCGCGCCCAATGATGCTAGCAAAAAAGCATCCACGCCCAGTCCGGCCGTTGCATCCACCACCATTGGGGTTTTACCAGCTTTCATCCCAACGGCCCTAGCCATTATCTGGTTGCGCCCACCGCCATAAAGAAAACGATGTCCCACAGCCCCACCTGTGAAGTCACAGATTGGCTTTTCCAGTATTGGCATTTCATGTTTGCGTGACATGCTTTTCCTTTACCCAGGATTAGGGGGAAGTACTACGTTCTTGGCAAGTCCCAAAACTCGAAGACATCGAATCATCCACCAAGTCATATCCAATTCCCACCAACGAAGACCGTGGCGAGCGGACCGGGGACCAACTAAAGGTGCCTGGCAGCAAAGCCGACAAAGCGCACACATGCACCCCGCCCAGGAACATAATGACCGGCCAATCCGGCCAGGTTTGATCATTTGTCTCAGATGATGGGTTCATGAGGATTCAAGTGAATTAAATGAGGATTTAGGAAGAAGAATTGTTTCAAACACCGTATTCATTTTGGAATAGGCCCAAACTGGAAATCAACCATTTTCAATTTTGAGCACCTTATTTGTACCAGCTTCTAAGGCTCGTACCTTTTTGGCACTAGAGGCAAGTGGTGTCTGGAGCGCTGCCTGAAGGGCTTTCTCAATGCTGGACGTATTATTGGCAACTATTTGGAAATGTATCCATACCCCTTGCCGGTCTTGTATTTCAATCAACGCCCGTTTTGCCATTCCAACCCTTCTTTTATAGTGCATTCTATAACAATGCCGTTAGGCAATTTCAACCAAGAAGAAGACACTATTTTTAATTTGGGAACCACCCTTAAATTTAAGGAGGCAGTTCTTTAGAAATTTTTCAATCCATAGATTTCGCGTCGGAAGCCTCCTTCGGCAAGCGAAGCGCCTTGAAACGCGCTCTCTTATCTGCTCTCTCCTGCGCCGCTTTATCCTTTGCCTTCAAGGCTTGCTCATCCTTTTTCTGAGTTGCAGTGAACTGTTCCTCGGCTCGCGATATTGAAGGCTTCTTCAATTTGGATATCCAGTGCTTTGGTTTTGGGGCTTAACGGGAGGAAAATTTTTCATTATTTCAAGCAGACGGGCCGCTGCTAGAACCGGAAATAGCTTGTGCGTCTTTCGCCAATTATTGAAATAATATATTTAAAAAGCAACTCGTATTTAGAAAATTGGCACCTGGCTGCACTTTTGTTCGATTACGTAGATGGAGGCGTTATGAGTTGGTCAGGATCAAGCACGATCATGAGTTTATCCTCAAGGCGATAGACGAACAAAGCAACACCTTTCCAGCGAGGATCGATTGTTTGCGGAACAGCTTCGCGCTGTTCAGAAGCCACACTGACGACTTCGCCAATCTGATCGACCAGGAGCGTATATAGATCGTTGCCCTGCTCAATGGTAACACCCATCTTCTTTGAAGAACCGTTGGCTCTATTGGGGGCAGTCGGAAGGCCGAGACACGTGCGAACGTCGATAACAGTCACAATGCGGCCCCGCAGATTGATGCTTCCCATGACCTGCGGAGGGGCCATTGGAATGGCTGCAATATCGTCTATGTTGAGAATATCTGAGACTTGGAGAACCGGAATGCCGAACAACTGACCGTCAACAATGAACGTTACAAAATCGTCAGTCTCTTTATCCAAGAGACCACCTAATCCGACATTTTCTTTGAGTACAATATCTTGAGCCATCACCTATTATATATAGGAACTAAATTCAGAATTTCATCAATTTGATTTTTTAACAATTTCAGTCACTTGGACGGCAAGCATTTCATCGACGACCACAACTTCCCCGCGGGCAACCAGCTGCCCGTCGGCAATCAATTCAATCGGATCTCCGAGGCCCCGTTCAAGCTCAATCACCGCACCTCGATCAAGCCTAAGGACCTGTTCGACAGTCATTTCCGTTACACCAAGTATGGCTGATATGTTGACGGTAATGCCGAAACGAGCTTGATCCTCAAGCTCATCCGCATCGGCTATATCTGTATTTTCGTCTGCCAATTCTCTCGCGTATTCCGTTGTTATTCAGGTCCAAGTCAGTCTGCTGAAACTAAGCTGATGATGTTAAAACCATATAAACTATTGCAGTAGATAGAAATCAAGGTTTTGACTTATCGATAGTTTCGCCTAATTTATTTACATGGCTAATCCATCGAAATTAAAACCGCAACCTGAATTTGGGTATGAACAAAAGAATCGAAAATGTCTTCGTTGCGAAAAAACGTTTAATTCTGAACATATCGGCGAACGCATATGTCCAAAATGTAAATTGAGAGTGGATTAAGACCGTCCGTCTCGTCCAGAAATATCGAAACCGATTTTCAGCGATTGATTATTCTTCTGGACCTTGCGTACAATCCAACCAACCGATTAATCCGGTCTTGTCAATAAAATCCCCAGCTCTTGTATTGACCTCGTAGACTTCAAAATAGCCCGGTAGTAATTTTCGAGCGAGGATTTCATTCTCTGCAATGACAATCCAGGTTTTATCCGGATATGCTTCGTCGTGTGGGTCTTTTCCCGTCAACTGATAAATCGGCAACTTCTCATCTCCTATGGTTATTGACCATTCAGATCAAGGTGAAGTTTAGAAGATTGAGGAAATAGATAACATGAACCGGTGAAACTTCTCACCAATTACTCACGGACTTTTTACTCAACTTTTCAAATTTTCGCTCCCGCATCCCTCGCGGCATGTAGACGATTTCCAGATGATCTCGGCACCATATCTCTCCTCGCGCCACCGGACTACGGCAAAAGTTTCTGTCCACACCATCACCGTATAACCATTGGCAATGGCGAAATACCGGCTCGACATTGGATAATTTAATAATGCTGCCACTGGGATTTTTCATATGAGATTCTCTATATTGGGATTCGGATTGTGATAAAATATTTAATTTAAGACCGAACTGAGTTTTACAGCAACCATGGACATAAAATCCTCCGGCACTTACTCTATAATTATGCCGGAAAAGCAAAAACCGCAACAGCCACACATCTCGCAGGGTCATGCGCAAGATGATGAAACGTGGTCCCAAAAGGGTCCCATGAGAAAAGGCTACAGAAAGGGAAAGCAAGAGAAAGCTAAGGATTACAATGACTTATAGGGGAATAGGCCGAACACTCTATTTCGCCAATATTCAGACAACAAAAAACCCGTAAGTCGTTGAACTTACGGGC
>CAJXJM010000277.1 GCA_913054205.1 uncultured Rhodospirillaceae bacterium | reverse complement strand
GTTTCAGATTGCTTTTAATTTGCCCCTCAATCGCCGGGCGCTTGCCTCCACAAGTTTGGCTGCGCCGCATTAGCGGCGACCCGCAGTCGCGGGTTTAAAAAATATTTTGAGAATCTAAAATTAGACTTTTCCGCTCAGAGTTTATCAGAGTTGGAGGATGCTTTATAATGGTAGGGGGCATCTATAAATTTCCATTGATTGCGTAATCCAAAACCCGAACAACTTGGCTCGGACTTTCAGCAACAGCCAAAGCCGCGGCATCAACTTCTTTGAGGGCGTGGGTAAGGTCTTCCGCATGCAGGACTATGATTGGCTTGCCGAGTGCGGCGGCCATGCCGGCATCAAAGGCGGCGTTCCATTGGCGAAATTTATCACCAAACTTAACCACGACGACATCTGATTTTTCGATCAGCGTGCGGGTGCGGATGGCGTTCACTTGTGCGCCTTTATGGTCTTTCCAAAAGGGATTGTCCTCTTCGCCTAATATCGCGACGCCGCAATCGTCACTGGCCTCGTGGTTGGTGATCGGAGCGACAATATTTACCGGCAAGTTTTTGGCCGCGCAGCCTTCTTTAATTTGTTCCCGCCAATCGGAGTGAATTTCCCCTGAAAGATATACGGTCCAATTGTCTATCGCCATTTTATTTCTCCCAACTTTTTTGGTGCTGAACGGATGAAAACCTGCTGGTTTATTGCCGGGCTAAAGCCGTTTCCGCAAGCTTTTTGTCCATATTTCCGCCCTTGGGGCCTATAAACTGGCTGTTAAGCATTGATCTTTATATTAGCGACGTCTGAACTCTAATTCTAAGCTGCACGGATCGTAAAAATGGATATTAGCGTCAATAAGATGGCCGATGATGTTTACGAGGTTCTATTGGGAGACAATAGAGTTGAAATTACAGCTTCCGATCTCGAGCATCTTCATTCTCAGCTATCGGCTATTTTGCGTCCCGAAACGGTGGCCGAAAAAGAAAATCGCCACGCAGAATTTTTAAGCAAACTGGTAACCGCCAACGACAGCGGCATCCAATCACTATTGCACCTGGCGGATCATGACGATGTTGTCATTCTTTTGACCTGCTGCGAAGAAGACGAAACGCTCAAGAAAAAGATTTATGGCAATATGACCGACAACGCGATCAAGATGTTCGTCGAAGATATGATGTTCTTGATGCGAGAAGGAGTGCCGAATTACAGTCTTGATGAGGCGATGACACGCCTCATCAAGACTGTAGAAGAGTTGATTGAAAATGAAACTCTAACTTTCGAAACAACTTAATTGCATTACGCAGCAGTTGCTTTCTTTTTGGTACTTGGCACGTAGGCCATCTCACAATGCGGTGCGCAATACGGCTTTCCATGAACTGCAACTTTTCCGCAAAACCGAAAATCCGGCTTGCCTGGCTCGCCGTTCGGCCACGAGCACATATTTGCTGTTAGGCTGTCGAGTGTGATGACTTTGCGATCCGTTTTTGGTGTTGCCGGTTGACGGCGCATCGCTAAATCAAGGCGGCGCACTTTGCCGACGACGGCGTTTTTCGTTATGCCAAGCTTTCTGCCAATTTCACTTGCCGAAAGTCCTGTGGCCCATAATCGAGTGAGTTCTTTGACGTGATCAGGTGTCCATTCGAAGCCTGTGCTCATGTGTAATATCCTCCGGATTTTCCCGTAATTGACGTAAAATCGATGTTTGAAAACTGCTTTTTCGACCTCCTACCGGAGATTTCGGAGGTTCCCCCGGTAGAAAAGTGTGAAATCAATCACCGTGGCATACTATATTTATGCATCAGGTTAGCCGTCAACACTATATTTAGGGTTATCCACAAGATATTGAGGTTATTCACTCAATTTGTGGATAGAAGGGTGCAAAAGAGGGTGGTTACGGGGAAAATCCTTGGGTATCATCTAGTTTAAGAGGACAAATCAGCTTGGTGTGGGAAAAGCTTATGACGCTATCACGCGTTATAAAGATCGTGGTGTTGGGCGCAGGTGTCGTCGTCGGCAGCTTATTCCCAAATTCATCTCGTGCGGCCGATCCATTTGAAAAAATTAAACTCATACCATCCGCCAAGAAATATCTCGTATTAAAAGACATCAACGTGCGCGCGGGGCCCAAGATAAAGTCAAAAAGGGTCGGACGGTTTCGCAAAAAGACGATGGTGAATGCCGTCGGTAAAGCAAAAGGCACGGAGTGGATCGCTGTCCAGAAGGACGGTAAAAATTTTGGTTTCATCTATGGTACGGCTTTGGTGCCGATGATAGATGGTCGGCTGAAAAAGCCGATTAGCGGCAATTTGGCGGGCAAAACATTTGGCGGGATGAAGCTGCCACCCTGTCATTATGAAATTGAATTTGAAGGCCGCGTAAAAGTCGAAGGCGATATGCAGATAACGTCGGATTATCAATTGTCGATGCAATGTGACTATCTAAAAAAAACGCTCAAATTTGATGCAACGATGTTCATCACCGAACTACCCTATCTCGATAACCGCAAGCCGATTTATCAAATCAATGTCGATCTCCTCAATATCTCAATGGAAGACGAAGATGTTTTTTCAACGACTGTTCTTTACCATATCCTCAAAAAGGAAATTGTCTTTGACGGTGTGAACAAAGAAGCAATGAAAACGACAGGTAAAATTAAAAAAAGAAAAGCCGCTGATGTAAAAGCCGCACTCAAAGGCACCGTGGCAATGGCGCATCAAAGCTGGGGGCCTAAAATTTGGGCTGAGTTATCTAAATCCAAAAATAAATAAAAATCAAAATTATTGGTTTATTCGTTCCTGGTGATTGCGCGCCAGCCAATATCACGACGACAAAATCCTTCATCCCAGTCAATGGCATCTACGGCTTTATAAGCCCGTGATTGGGCTTGCTCGACATCTGAGCCGAGCGCCGTCACCCCGAGCACGCGCCCACCAACAGCCAAAATCTTGCCATCCTCGTCTTTAGTGCCGGCGTGAAAAACGGTGACGCCTTCCAACGCATTGGCGTGATCCAGATTTTTGATTTCTGAGCCTTTTTCGTAAGCACCTGGGTAGCCCTTGGCGGCCATCACGACGACTAATGCCGCTTCCTCGCGCCAGGTCAGCTCAATTTCACTAAGTGTGCCGGTCGCCGCCGCCTCAAGAGCCTCAACCAAATCAGATTGCAGGCGCGCCATCAGGACCTGACATTCAGGATCACCGAACCGCACATTGAATTCCAAGGTTTTTGGCTTGCCATCCTTGATCATCAGGCCCGCGAATAAAACGCCTTTATAAGGACAGCCCTCAGCGACCATGCCATCGATGGTCGGCTGAATGATGGTATCCATAATTTCCTGAGCGAGTTCCGGTGTGACGACAGGAGCCGGTGAATAAGCGCCCATACCGCCGGTGTTGGGTCCTTTGTCACCGTCATAGGCGGCCTTATGATCCTGGGCGGAGATCAACGGCAGCGCCGTCTCGCCATCGACAAGCGCAAAAAAGCTCACCTCTTCACCCTCTAAAAATTTTTCGACCACAACTTCATCGCCGGCATCACCGAAGCTTTTGTTATTCATCATCTGGTCGAGAGCATTGATGGCCTCGTCTTCAGTTTGGGCCAGAATAACGCCTTTGCCAGCAGCCAGGCCGCTGGCTTTGACAACAATGGGTGCACCCTGATCGCGAACATAAGCAACGGCTTCTTCATAGTCAGTAAACCGCCCATAGGCTGCGGTCGGAATATTGTATTTTGCGAACAAATCTTTCATAAAGGCTTTAGAGCCTTCAAGTTCGGCGGCCGCGGCGCTTGGGCCAAAGGCTTTGATGCCTTCCGTTTCCAACGCGTCGACGAGACCAAGAACAAGCGGAGCCTCGGGGCCGACAATTACGAGATCAATCGCTTTGTCTTTGGCAAAAGCGACCAGACCGGCGACATCTTCCCCTGAAATCGCGACGCATTCTGCGACTTCCGCTATTCCGGCATTGCCCGGCGCGCAAAAAAGTTTTTCACATTTCGGAGATTTGGCGATGGCCCAACTGAGCGAATGCTCGCGTCCGCCCCCACCAACAACTAGAATTTTCATTTAGGTCCCCCGAATAACGGATCACACTGTACTCTCCTCGACTTGTAGCATAAATTAACCAGAAGTCATGACTGATAATCCGACAGGTAAAAATATGGGCTTAGACCCGCAAGACGGTGTGGCGGGCGACAATCGCCCGATTTTCTCCGTCAGTGAAATTTCGCAAAGCCTCAAACGCACGGTTGAGG
>CAJXJM010000276.1 GCA_913054205.1 uncultured Rhodospirillaceae bacterium | reverse complement strand
ATAATGGGCGATGCTTAACAATGCGCCGATTAAAATCAGCCAAGGATAGTCTTCAGGTGCCGGCCACTGCCAAACAAAAGACGCTGCCAGCAATGAAATCGGGATCATGAACAATGTGAGATATAAAACGCAGGTGGTTGAGCTGTCTTCGGCGATCAATGATTTGGCAAATAGCCGTTGGCCTGCGCTTGCCAGGACGGCCACCAGCACCAGCCACACGCCGAGGCTGATTTCCTCAAATCCGGGACGAATTACCACCAAAGCCCCTAATGCGCCGAGACCTAAGGCAAACCAACGCCGAGGACCCATATGTTCTTTCAGAACAATCACCGCGCCGACACTCACACATAGCGGGGCGATTAAATTGAGCGCCGAGGCGTCCGCCAGTGTAAGAAGTGTCAGCGCCATAAACCAGGAAAGTATCGCAACCCCGTTAAAACATCCGCGATAAAAATGATGGTGCACACGCGCGGTTTTGAAAACTCCTAAGCCCAGCTTTAACGTCGTCGGTAAAAAAAACAGAAACCCGAAAAACGTGGCGAAGAATGTAATTTCCAGCGGATGTAAATGATCCGCCATTTGACGGACAAAAACCCACATGATGGCAAGAATGCCGGAGGAGGCCGCGGCCCAAAGAACGGCAGAAAATCCTTTGGTGGATATTAAATTTGAAGGCACAAAGACTCTAACTGTTAAGGCGCGTTATGAGGTGAGTTCTCAGGTTTTAAAGCCTCATCGCCTTTTCGTAAAGCCGCCTTTCTGGCAATGTAAACACCGCTGATATTGATAAAAAAGGCAAAATTAAAGGCCCGTGATTGAAGCGGGCCTTTTGGGGGAGAGGTACTTAGGGGGAGTAACTGTCTGAATATTGCCTGAGACCCAATATAAATGCAGTGATCTTCATCACATTTCCCAAAAAGCGCCCAATTCAGTCGATAACCCATTGGAATCCCACCAAAATTAATTTGAATTTATTTTATATTTTAATCATTTTGCCGGGATTCATGATGTTTTGCGGATCGAGCGCCACCTTAATCGTACGCATAACGTCCAAAGCTTCACCATGTTCTGCTTTCAAATACTTTATTTTTCCCTGGCCCACACCATGTTCGCCCGTGCAGGTGCCATCCATAGCAATCGCTCGTTCCACCAGTTTTTCATTAATTTTAATACAAACGCGGAGGTCCTCTTCGCGGGTGTCGGGATGAATCAAAAGTCCAACATGAAAATTTCCGTCCCCGACATGACCAACAATTGGCGCGATGATGCCAGCTTCTTCGATATCCTTTTTGGTTTCCAAGATACACTCAACCAGCCTGGAGACCGGCACACAGACATCCGTCGCCATCACCGCACAACCCGGCCGAAGGGCAATGCAGGCATAGGCCGCGTCATGCCGCGCCGCCCATAATTTATCGCGCTCTTCAGCATCACTGGTCCAGCTGAAATTACCGCCGCCATATTCTTCGCACACCTCTCCCATGCGCTCGGCTTGTTCCTTGACGCCAGCGTCCGTGCCATGAAATTCAAGAAACAAGGTTGGCTGCACAGGATAGTCGAGATTTGAATATTTATTCAGCGCATCCATCTGCACATCATCGAGCAATTCAATGCGCGCCATCGGGATGCCCCACTGGATACTGGCGATCACCGCATCGACGGCGCCTTTAAGCGTATCGAAAGAGACCACTGCCGACGAAATCGCTTCGGGAATGCCAAAAAGCTTGAGCGTCACTTTGGTGACAATGCCAAGCGTTCCTTCAGAGCCAACAAAAAGCTTGGTAAGATCATAGCCCGAAGATGATTTACGGGCGCGCCGGGCGGTGCGAATAACCCGGCCATCCGACGTGACAACTTCGAGGCTTAGTACATTTTCCCGCATCGTGCCATAACGCACAGCATTGGTGCCGGACGCCCGGGTTGAGGCCATACCGCCAATCGAGGCATCTGCACCGGGATCAATCGGAAAAAACAGGCCGGTATCCCGAAGATATTCGTTGAGCTGCTTGCGCGTGACGCCAGGCTCGACCGTGACGTCCATGTCTTCAGCATTAACTTCAAGCACGTTGTTCATCTCGGAGACATCAAGGCAAATGCCGCCATGAAGCGCCGCCAAATGACCTTCGGCAGAGGTTCCTGTGCCAAATGGAATTATTGGTACATTGCGTTTTGCACAAGCTTTAACGACTTCGACAACTTCCTCGGTGGAGCGCGCCATCACAACGGCGTCGGCTGGCACCAATTCATGGAAGGAAAAATCACGTGCGTGAAATTCCCGTGTTGGCAAAGCGGTTGAAATACGATCCCCAAAAGTCTTTTGTAATTCCTCAACAAGATCTTGGATTACGCTTTCATCTGGGCGGGATATAGCCTCTGAACCATCTGCAGGCATGACAGGTCTCCTCGTCTTTTGGCAGATTGCCGGATATTTGGGTCTCCGGCAGTCCTGTAAATAGCGCAAAGGTGATACGCCGTGATTGGCCTGTGATCAAGCACCGTATTATTCTTCTAAATGCGAAAGGAGGTACCATTATGAATGAAATCGTGCAAAAAATTGTACGGCCCAGCGCCCTCCAGCTTGGCATGATACTAGGCTTGTTGTTGGCGCTGCTCTTTATTTTTTTGGATCCAGGGGCCAAAGCCGACAGCGAAATTAATACAACCGCTGAAAATGTGGCTATTGAAGGCTATGACACGGTCGCCTATTTCACCCAAAAAAAGGCGGTGCCGGGGTCAAAAGAATTCACCCATCGCTGGAAAGATGCGATTTGGCAGTTTGCCAGTGCTGAACACCGCAACCTGTTCGCCAATAATCCTGAGAAGTTTTCCCCGCAATATGGCGGTTACTGAGCTTGGGGGATCGCCCACGGGTATGCCGATGGCATTAACCCGGAGGCTTATGTCATCGTGAATGACAAACTTTATCTCAACCTCACTCAAGGGATTAACAACGCTTGGATCAATGTCGGCAAGCACGGCATCGTCGATGCTGACCGCTATTGGCCAAAACTTGTGCGGAAAATGGGGCCCAAAGACACAGACGGCAATCGACCCTATTGGAACAATTAACAAATAAGGTGATTTGAAGGCGTGGTGTTCGCTGGCCTTGCCTAACACTTAAAACGACCCTAGATACCTACTATAGACATTTAGGGAGAGTGTTGGGCATGTCCATATTGAAATCTGCCGGAAGTTTGAAGATCGCTGCTATCGCCGGCGTTTTATTACTTAGCGCCTGCGATGAGACGTCCAACGTGACGCCCGGCTTTACCCGCGGTGAGATTGTCGAGAGCACGCTGATCTTCGCCAATTCAAAAGGGCCGGTTCTGGTCGAAATTTATGGCGATCCATTTGGCATGCGGGACAGCGTTCTTGCTGAAAAATTCTGGGCGCGCTTGATGGCCATTTCGCCTCGCCGATCATTCGCTTTACCACCGATAAAGACAAAGCCTTCACGCCAAATGTCCGTTATCGCATTGCCTTTGGCTGGCCGCAAAAAGCCGGACCGGAAGAACTTTGCGGCAAAGATATTCCGGACCTCACCCCCAATATCGAGAAAATCACCGTCGCCGGTGCCTTTTGCATGGACGACGAACGCCTCTCGGATGCCGAAGGCTGGGTCAGCGGCGTAAAAACCCCGGACGATGTGAAGTTCAAATCTCTGATGTCTGATCTTGGTCGCGGCGTGCTCGACCGCAACACCGAATAGAATTATTGCGGCCGGGTTTCCCGAATCGCGATATAGACTCCGCTGGCGATAACGATCAAAATTCCGATGATTGTTACGGCGTCTGGAAACTCATTAAAAAACAAATAGCCAAACAAGGTTGCGCCAAAAATTTGCGTAAAATGCATCGGCGCGATTATGGACGCTTCGCCCAACATGAAGGCCGTAAACAAACAGGTCTGCCCCATCGCTGCAAAGGCAACAAAGCCGATAATGAGCATCGTGTCTTCGGGGCGCGGCGGTACCCACACCGAAAAAATCAACGGCGTCAGGAGAAGGGTGCCAATCACCGACGAGTAAGTCAAATTCACCAACGGCGGTGCTTTATCGGCCAACATGCGATTAAAGGCATAGAAAAACCCGATCGATACGCCGGAGCCACACGCCACAAAATAGCCAAATCGATCGCCGCCAAACTCAGGCCGAAAAACGATTAAAATGCCGATGAAGCCGATCAAAACTGAAATCCAAAGCCGCGGCCCTACTTTTTCTTTTAGCATGAAAGGGGATATTGCCGTCGTCACCA
>CAJXJM010000275.1 GCA_913054205.1 uncultured Rhodospirillaceae bacterium | reverse complement strand
GTCATCATTGCATACGGCTTCAGCATCTCCTCACCGGCGCTCAATAGTTTGCTTTCATTGAATATTCCGGCAGAGCAGCAAGGCAGCATATTGGGCATCGGGCGTTCGGCCTCGACGTTAGCGCGCGCGCTCGGACCCGCTGGTGCCGGCTATTTATTTGTTTTAATCGGTCGTGATTGGCCGTTTTATATTGGTGCGGTTCTTATGTTCGTTGTGCTGTTATTGGCCTTTAAGTTCGAGTTGTCTTCAAAACAGAGCAATACCGGCACTTAAATTAATTTCCATTTCATGCGTTTCTAGCTTGCACCTCGGCAACCTCTTGGGTATATAGTGCGCCACTTTCCGCGGAGATAAAGTAATGAAAAAAGACATTCATCCAGAATACCATGAGATCACTGTTACCATGACAGATGGCAGCAGCTATACCACTCGGTCCACTTGGGGCGAAGCTGGTGATGTTATGAAGCTTGATATTGATCCTAAATCTCACCCTGCCTGGACAGGTGAGCATCGTCTTATCGATAGTGGCGGCCAAGTTGCCAAATTTAATAAGCGCTTCCAAGGAATTGGGCTCAAAAGCTAGTAATTGACCCCAGTTATTGAGAATATAACAAAAACGTCGCCATCATTGGCGGCGTTTTTCTGTTTATAGTACTCGTTCTTGAAATTCGTTAAATAAACGGCTTAATTGGGTAATTTAACCAAATCTATAGAGCATCCGTTCAATAATTTGTTAAGTAGTTCCCTGGTAGAAGGAACGGTTAATCGCATCGTTCGTGCTGCCCTTACGACCTACCAAGGACGCGAAGTTAAACATACCGGTGATGGCATTATGGCTTCGTTCAATAACCCGGCCAATGGTGTCGCTGCGGCAATTTATATTCAGCAAAAAACAGCGGAGAGCAATTCAACCAGTCCGGACGTTCCGCTTGGCATCAAAATTGGTATAAATGCTGGAGAGCCAATTATCGAGGATGATGATTTGTTTGGCACGACGGTGCAATTATCTGCCCGGATCGTCGATAAAGCCAGCGACAAAGAAATCTTTGTTTCCGAAATTGTCAAAGGGATTTGCCTCGGCAAAGACTTTTCGTTTGAATCTCGAGGCGCTCGTGAGATGAAGGGCTTTAAAGAACCCATCACGCTTTACGAAGTGATATGGCAGTAACCAACTTTCCGAAAAATTCTCTTAGACAAAAAAAATTGGGGCGCCTTTTCGGCTGCCCCAACTAATGCATTCCCTGTTAAACTCGCCCGTTTAAAAATGCACGGGAAATGTACCCAAGTCCGACTTGTCGGGTCAAGAGATCAATTTCAATTTTTTATAAAAAAATATATTGCTTTTTTAATTTATTTTAGTGGGGAAATTTTAGAATTTTTAAAATTCTGCCGCCTGCGTCAGTTCCCTGGGACGGACTATGCGACGACAAAAGGTAAAGCTTACCTGGCCTCTATGGCGACGCTTTGTAAGCAGTCTGGAATCGAGACAATCGCTGAAATGGTGGAAGACGCTGAATTAGCAGGTTTCTTGCTGGAATGCGGCATTACCTACGGCCAAGGCTGGTATTTTGGCAAACCCGATACCGATCATTCGGTTTACGCAAAAAAATAAACCTCTTTAAATCATACAAAATTGGCACAAAAACAAAAAAGGCGCCGCTCCGAATTTGGAACGGCGCAAGTTTAACAGGGAGGTGTCGTAGATCTTCAAGTAAACGAAGGGAACCTATGACATTTTTCATGATATTGGGGGCGTATTAAAACTTCGTTAACACTTTTCTGGGCGCGCAGTTGTTGAGGCGGGCAAACAACATTATTTTTTGAAAACATCCTCGGCCCCAAGGCGCGCTTTTTTCTTCAATTCTATTTCCACTTCCACACGCTTAATTTCAGCTTGGAGCTCTTCAATATATTCGCCAAGAGCTTCAATTGACATTACTTCCAGATCTATTATTTCTACCTTCTTAACGACTGGTTCCAGATCATCTGTGTCCATAATGCTCGCTCCGTTTATATCTAATTCATTGCCGGCCTCATTTTCTTCATCATAACTTGAATAAAACAACCTTTTTTAGAGCCTGGATTGCATATTATTGCATTTTTTTGTCTCGCATGGTTTGACGCGGCTTTATGTCAGGCTTATATTTCCCGTCATGAATTAAGGCCTTGCTGCCTAATTAACCCCCGCAACTTTGAACATAGGGAAATGGAAGATGGCTCAGCCACTTATGCCGAAGGCAACCGCCGTTTGGCTCGTTGATAACACGGCGCTAACGTTTGATCAGATTGCAGATTTTTGCGGTTTACATAACCTCGAAGTTCAAGCAATTGCTGATGGTGAAGTTGCACCTGGTATGCAGGGACTTGACCCGACTGCAAATGGACAACTGGAAAAAGAAGAAATTGCCCGCTGTGAAGCTGATCCTGTTGGCCGGATGGAAATGGCGAAGCCTACTGTTCCGCTACCAAAAGTTCGGCAAAAAGGCGCGCGCTATACACCCATTTCTAAACGTCAAGATCGGCCTGATGCGATCGCCTGGCTGCTGCGCAGTTATCCTGAATTGAGCGATGCTCAAATCAGCCGCTTGATCGGTACAACCAAGCCGACCATTAACGCGATTCGTGATAAAACCCATCGCAACTCAGCAACCATTAAGCCGCAAAGTCCGGTTTATCTTGGGCTTTGTGCAGCGCCGGATTTGGAAAAAATGATCACCATTGCGCGCGCGCGCGCCGGCACAACGCACACGCCAACCCAACCATTGCCGCCAATCGCTGCAACTGAGCCGGCGAACGAACAAGCACCGATGCCGCCTCAGCCAAAGCCCGCGCCGGAAGCTGCACCAACAGCAGAAGAAGTCTTTGGCGCTTCAACGGCGCCGGCGGATAAAGAAGAAGAACCTCAAATCAAAAGTGAGGATGTGTTTGGCCCTGCTCCGACAGCTAAGCCAGATGCCGCCGCAGAAGATACCTCAGAGCCCGAGGCAGAGGTAAAAGTAACTCCAGAAGAAGTTTCTGAGGCAACTGCAGACAAGTCTGAAGGCGCGTAGAAGCAACGCAGCGGTCTTAAAAACTATAAATTAGTTGGTTTTAGGATTCGGCGCTCTTTAGAGCGCGTTCATACTTGCGAGTTCGTCTTTTATTCGGAGTTTTTTCCGCTTTAAATCTGCGACCACACCATCATCGGGATGTGGGAGTTTGTGTTGAAGTTCGAGTTCCTGTTCAAGGCCGGTGTGCTTAGTCTTAAGCACTGATACGCGATCTTGCTCGTTCATAGATAAATCTCCATCTAATTCAAAGCACCTAACTCGACTATGCTAATCCTATCAGATTTAAAAATCCAGGATTAAACTGTAAAATTTCAACTTGAATGGTTAAAAAAAGCGCTGTTTTCCGGGATAAAATAGATTTACGACAGTAAAATCAAACGCTTAGGAGATGAGCGCCTGAGAGATCAATTGGACTGTTTTTTTTCCGTCTTCCGACCGGTCACCCAATATTATGGTTAGATACTTGAGCATATTCGTTTCGGCGGTATGAGATTTTTCCTCGATGGTAGTATCCGGATATGAAAACTCACGTTGGCCCGATTGATACAGAATGGTCTGCTCAATTCTTTCACCGTCAAGCTCACATTTTTTAATGGTCTCGCGTAGTTGTTCGGAAAGCTCGCCGAGATTGATCTTTTCATCTTGCTTCATATCACGCCTAATTTGACGCAACCTTTGGACCACGCCGGATTGCCATGGCTCAATGGCTGAAATAATTTCAAACAATTCAGCCTGCTCCATTTTTTCAGCGCCTTCAAATGCCACCCAACAACAATAGAGAACGATATTTACGTCGGCTCCGAAGCTGTCCTGTAATTTCAAGCAAGCTTCCGCCACCCTTGCCCGACCATAAAAATCGAGGGAGAAATCCCAAAAAGGATTGTCAGTGGTTTCGTAATTTGATTCGCTCATTTTTCAGACCTATCGTTCATCTCACCTATTACTCTAATCGCCGAGGCATATGCCTAAACCACGAGCGGTTTGCACGAGCGTTTCAGAAACATCAACTGTGCGGGTGCGAGAAGTCACTTCATCGAGCGGCAAATCGACAACTTGACGATGTTGCCAGGCCACCATTCGGGAATTCTCGCCCTCGGCCAAAAGGTCAACTGCTCTGACGCCAAAGGCAGAAGCAATGATACGGTCGTGGCTGCTTGGAATGCCGCCGCGCTGGATATGGCCTAACACCGTGACGCGGGTTTC
>CAJXJM010000274.1 GCA_913054205.1 uncultured Rhodospirillaceae bacterium | reverse complement strand
TTGTAGCCGGTAATATTCCGAACGCCCATTTGCGACATCAGACGGTAGCGGTCTTCCATTTCCCGAACTGCCCATTTTAAGGCAACAACGGCCTTCGTCGGCTCGGTGACCACCGGCGCCAACAAGTTTGGTATGCCGTCATAGACGGAGAGTTCTAGCATCTTCGGATCGACCATAATGAATTTGCATTCATCCGGATTAAGCCGATACAGCAGCGAACAAATCATTGTGTTGATGGCAACTGACTTGCCGGAGCCCGTTGTACCAGCAATCAGCAAATGCGGCATGCGGGCTAGATCAACAACATTTGGCGTGCCGCCGATATCTTTGCCGAGCACCAACGGCAAACTACCGTTGGAATTTTCGTAGGCCGCGGAAGCGAGAAGCTCGCGAAAATAAACCATGTCGCGTTTTGCGTTCGGCAATTCAATACCAATGACGCTGCGCCCCGGGACAACGGCGATGCGAACAGAAAGCGCAGACATAGCGCGCGCGATATCATCGGCGAGGCCAACAACCCGGGAGGTTTTGGTGCCGGGTGCCGGCTCCAATTCATAGAGGGTGACCACCGGGCCTGGGCGGACTTTAACTATTTCACCTTTAACGCCAAAATCCTGCAAGACAGATTCGAGCAGCACGGCATTTTGTGCCAAGGCATCTTTGTCAGCCTTATCGATCTTGGTGACTGCCGGCGGCGCTTCCAAAATATCAAGCGGCGGCAATTGATAGGTATTTGAAATGGAAAGACGGAGATTACCCTGCCCGGCATCTTTGGCACGTTTGCCAGCAGGGGCTTTTTTGGTTTTTTCCGTAACCACAGAAGCCAGTTTCTTGCGTGGTTTAGCGACCAAAGTTCCGGATTTCTCTTCAGCACGCTCCAGTGTTGGCTCGCTCTTTAAACCGTCGGCCAAACCAACGATATTTTCCTCAGGCGCATCCTCGCCCCGTTCTTCAGGGGTTGCGCCAAAGGTCGGCTCAATACGTTCTTTTAGGGCTTGGGCCTGACGCCCTAAAAAACCGACACCATACCAAACGGAGACGACGGACCGTATACCGCCGCGTCCCATAGCAATCCATTCCGAACGATCCAATCCGCCGGCATAAACTAAAATGACACTGCCGAGCAAACCGCTGACCAGCACGATACTGATGTCGCTATAGGCAAATTTCAGCGGTGCCATTAAAGCCACTGCTTGCGTTAAAAGAGCATAACCGGCAACGCCGCCGATGCCGGTGCGAAGCGACCAGGCTTCCGGTGTCGCCAGTAGTGAAAGCGAGATCGATCCCAACAAAACGCCGGCTATCATGGCCAATGCGCGCAGCCAGATAAACCTGACCCCCTTTTTACTGATCAGGCGCCAGCCCCAGGCGGCAAAAATCAAACTTGGCAACATCGCGGCAGCGCCAAATATCTGCAACAGAATATCCGAGCTATAGGCTCCCACGAGACCGAGGATATTTTTCACCGGCCCTTCAGACGCACTATTGAGCGATGGATCTGCATGATGATAGCTTAAAATCGCAATGATCAGCGCAAGAGCCAGTAAGATAAGCCCTAGGCCAAAGAACTCGACTGCGCGGCGGCGCATGATTTCAATAAAGCTTTGCGGAAATAAAGCCGCGAGCAGAGTTGAAACGGATGTGGTGCGCGCCGGATTGAGTGCTGAACGTGCCATGCTCAATATTTAGGCCAGGTTCCTTTATAGATCGTTAACAAACCACCGGAAAGCCTTGAAACCCACCTCTTTTTGCAGATATTTACCTATCTAGCTTAGGATTGTTTCAATTCAGGCTATTTTTGCCAAAAGCGCTTACAGAACTCGTTTTCAGCTTGTTTCCGAGTAAGTCCAATATCTTCAAGCAGGCGGTCGTCGAGATAAGATAATGCCTTGCGTTGACGGCTAACTTCAATCGCCTGAATGACAGGTATCGCGATGTCGACAGTATTGGCGACTATCCAGGCGGTTGTCGCTCTCAGCGTTTGCTGCCATAGCGCCAAAACCGCAAGTCCAGAATGTTGTTTAACCCGCATTGTATCGATACAATATGATGTCTTTTGTGACAATAACATTATTATGTCTCCTAAATATTATGACAATGTGTATATATTTCTTGTATTGTCACCGTCAATGTTTATATTGTCACCATGACAATGTGGATGCCGAATATTGAAGAACGTCGTGGGCCGCGCTATTTGGCCATATCTGACGCGCTGGCCGACAATATTCGCGAGGAAAAAATTAAAGCTGGCGAGCGTTTACCCACCCACCGCGATCTCGCGTTTCATTTGGGCGTTACCGTCGGTACCGTGAGCAGAGCCTACGCTGAGGCTGAACGCCGGGGCTTAACATACGGCGAGGTTGGCCGCGGAACCTATGTTCAGGGCGGCCAGGGAACAAATGCCGAGGCGACCTCGTTTTTTCGCAAAGAAGCTACCGAAAGCAATAAAATTGATTTTGGCCTGAACATGCCGGCTGCCGGAAACCGGGCCGCGGCGTTGTCAGAAACGCTTCAAGATATAGCGCGCTCGCCCCATCTCGATGATTTCCTCGCCTATCAAACCGATGGCGGCATGCTCCCGCACCGCCAAGCGATTTCGAATTGGTTGACCAAATATGGCCTGACCAATGATCCTGAGCAAATTGTCATCAGCGCCGGTGCCCAGCATGCGCTCACGGTGGTGCTGATGGCAATGACAGACCCCGGTGATTTGGTGGCGACAGAATCACACACCTATCCCGCCATCAAAGGTTTAACCCAGCAACTGGGATTGAAAATTACCGGCTTGAAAATGGATGAGTTCGGCATTGTTCCAGATGCGTTTGAGCGTTTGTGTCACAGCCGCCCGCCTAAAATTCTTTATTGTCTGCCGACGCTCCAAAACCCGACAACCGCCATCATGCCGGAAGACCGCCGCCAGGAAATTGCGGCGATTGCGCTGCACTATAATGTGCTGATCATGGATGACGATGTATATGGCTATCTTGTCGAAAATGCACCGCCGCCGATTTCTGTTTATGCCCCTAAAATTTCCTTTTTCATTTCCGGTGCATCAAAGTTTCTTGCCCCGGGATTGCGGGTGGGATTTATTCATAGCCCCGCACCGTTTGCTGATAAAATTCGCTCCACTCTTCAGCTGACAACTTGGATGGCGGCCCCGTTGATGGCTGAAATTGAACGGCGCTGGTTGGAAGATGGTACGGCAGACGAGTTTATTCTCTGGCACCGCACAGAAGCACAGTTTCGCCAGCAAGTTGCGATGCGGGAATTGTCAGGCTGTGATTTTTCCTCGCATCCTTCGAGCTATCACTTTTGGCTAAAAATGCCCGAACATTGGCGCGCCGAAAGTTTTGTAGATCGGGTCGCAGAAAAAGGCGTGACGATATTGCCGTCAACGACGTTTGCGGTTGGAACCTCCAATGACATGGAAGCAGTTCGCATCTGCCTTGGATCTCCAGACACACGGGAGAAAGTTGAGGCCGGTCTCAAAATAATTGCCAATACTCTCTCCGAATCACAACGACCCGCTCAGAACGTTATTTAGAAACGGCAGTTACGCGAGGGTTTCGACTATCCGGCTTAATGCCTCACTGATAAATTCCAGTTCTTGAACCAAGGCGATCCGGATGTAGGCTTCGCCCGGATTGATCCCGTCTGCATCAGGACGGGCGAGATAGGCGCCGGGTATCACGCGAACACCCGCCTCTCCCCAAAGTTTGGCCGCGGCCTTTTCGCCGTCGCCGACATCAAGCCAAAGATAAAAACCACCTGCGGGTCGGTAATAGCCAAAGCGGCCACCCAGCACCTGATCGGCGAGGTCGAATTTCTGGCGATACAGTTTTCGGTTCTTTTCTACATGTTCATTTTCGCGCCACAAAGCAGCCGACGCGGCCTGCAACGGCACCGGCAAGGAGGCCCCGCCATAATTGCGCAAAGTTTTAAATTTTTTAATCAGCTCAGGATCACCGGCGATAAAACCTGATCGCAAGCCGGGCGCGTTTGAACGTTTCGACAAAGAATGAAAGACCAGCACGTTATGTAGATCACCGCCCAAATCTTGCGCAGCTTCGAGCCCACCCGGCGGCGGTGCCTGATCATAAATCTCGGCGTAACATTCATCTATCGCCAAAACAAAATCATATTTGCGGGCCAGGGTGATGGCTTTTTTCAGATAGTCGATATCGGCAATCGAGCCTTGCGGATTGGACGGTGTACAAATATAGGCGAGGGCCGTGCGCTTGAGCGTTGTCTCATCAAGCGCCTTAAAGTCAGGTAAAAAACCATTTTTGAGAGTGGCCGACATATAAATCGGCTCGGCTCGGCTCATCACCGCCGCG
>CAJXJM010000273.1 GCA_913054205.1 uncultured Rhodospirillaceae bacterium | reverse complement strand
CAACAGTTAACCAACGAAAGAAACAACGCTTTCCTCCCTGGTGAACTTGGGGATCGGATAGACCAGTGTCTGCTACACACACTCACTGGCCCGACCTTTCCCCATTTTTTCAGTCAGGCGGATTTCAAAGGGAAAACCTTGATGAAATCCAAAGAGGAAAGGCCAGAGTTCCTCCCTGGTGAACTTGGGGTGCGTACGGTGCCCTGCCAGCCAACTACCAAGCCGGATGCACCCCATTTTTTTCACCATTTTCGGGATAACGCTAGATTGCCTATCGATTTTCTCCCTGGTGAACCTGTGTAGTTGGGGTGCTTAGTCGTTTTGATCAGCAATTGATCAGAACAGGCACCCCGTTTTTTTCATAAATTTAAAAGTAATTGAATCGCAGGGCGCTTTGCTTGATATGGCGATTGCGTCTGCTTTGGGCGGTGGTCTCAATTGATTTATCTAATTGTGCGAGGGATTAATTTTGACACTTATTTTTCACACTGGTGCGAATCATTCAGGATAGGAAATTTTATGCCCCTCTTGGTATCCCAAGCCACTTCATGGCCCTGTTAACATCCCGGAACGGCTGACGGTCGGCTCACAGCAGCACAAGCGTCCGAGATAAAAATTGTATCATAAACCCTAATACGCCTACTGGTCTTAACCAAGTAGACAAAAAAATTCCCAACTGCACTAAATTGATTAAGTCAGGACGTTACCGCGGAAAACCAATCAGTAAAGCGTCTCTCAAGTTCTACCTCGGCCACCGTGCTCAAGCGTATTTTAAGAAACAAAAATATGACCTCGCTCTTACTGACGTAAACAAAGCAATTAAAATGGACGCGAAATATTTTCAAGGCTATTTTTTACGCGCACAAATCCATTACTCCATGGGACTTAAAGAGAGTGCTATTACTGACTATACCAAGGTCATCGCGATCAAGCCCAACTGGCAAGTATTCAACAATAGGGCCAACGCACACGCTAAAATAGGCCAGAAGAATAAGGCCATCGCAGACTTTCGTAAGTCTCTCGCAATGAACCCATCTAATCATCGGACCAGGAAGGGACTCGAACGTCTCGGCGTCACGCCTTAAATTCCGATCGACCAATGTCGTCTTTTGGCTAAGGTCGGAAGATTTTTTCGCCAAAGCATTTACTCGCTCAACCAGCGTGATACTCTTTGGAGAAATCAGCGAACAACTACTTATAGGAACATCATGGCCGGCACAATTGACGCACGACTTTCAGAATTGGGCATTGAACTTCCGGAGGCTGCCACTCCAGTGGCGAACTATGTTCCCTACATCATCACCGGCAATCTGGTGTTTGTCTCGGGGCAGGTCGCAATCGCAAATGGTGAAATCCAATATTCCGGCAAACTTGGCGATACCGTTTCCATCGAGGATGGCCAAAAAGCGGCGCGCCTCTGTGGCTCGAATTTGTTGGCGCAACTCAAGGCAGCCTGCGGCGGTGATCTGGATCGTGTCACACAGGTCGTTAAGCTGGGAGGCTTCGTCAATGCCGCGCCTGATTTTACGGATCAAGCCCAAGTCATAAACGGTGCTTCGGACCTCATGGTTGAAGTATTTCAAGACAAAGGAAAACATGCGCGGGCTGCGGTCGGCTGTGTTGCTCTTCCCCTGGGAACCGCCGTCGAAGTTGATGGCATATTTGAGATATCCTAATGGCGATATTTAAGCGCATTGATCACGTTGCTCTCCATGTCAGCGACCTCGTGGCCTCAATTGAATTTTATGAGAAACATTTTGGCTTCGAGAATTATTTCGAGCATGACACGCCAACCGGCATTCAAATCGCCTATTTAAAAATGGGCGACACAGTACTGGAACTTACCGGCCGCGCTGATCCGCCGATGAGCGGCTTTCATTTCTGCCTGGAAACCGATGATTTTGACGGTGCCGTCAGCCAGTTAGAGGCCGACGGTGTTGAGCTTCAGCAACCTCCACATAACACATCAGCCCGAGAGCCTCGTGAAAAAAACTGGCGCCGTGTTGTATTTAAAGGCCCGGACGGCGAGTTGATCGAGATCAGGGGGTGATAAAAATTACGGCTTGGGTAGGCGCTTTTTTATTTGCGTCGTGCTGCCTCTTAAAGCTCCCGTAACGAGTTTTTCTAGATTGGGAAACTAGTATTCAGCCATATTTTCGAGCTCTTTTATAAGTTCTTTTATGACAGTTGGTGCAGTCTCATATTCAATGACGATTTGCCTAGATCTTTCGTCATCCGAAATATTTAGCATTGATATGTGAGTATCAGGAGTGTCTTCCAAAAAGGGTTCAGCAATATTGAAGAAATCAGATTTCTCGACCAACTGGCGAATTTTCAAAACTTGCCTATCGGACAGTGTTTTGTCATCCCCAGAAAATTTTTTGGATTTACCGACGAGACCACCAGACAGAACAAAATCCACTTTCATTTACGTTCTCAAATTACCTTAACTGCTTTCCATGCGTTTTCGACTTTTTGCGCCTCAGATTGGGTAAATAATTCATTCGCCACCTGAATTGTCACTTCAGCGGCACGAACAAACGTTGCATTTGATCCCAATCTACCGCCGCGCAGAGCATTGTACCAAATTTTACCTGCCACGTCCCACGCATTTCCACCGATCGCCGTAGCGAGCAAATAAAATGCATGATTAGGTATGCCGGAGTTTATATGCACACCACCCCGATCCACCCACATCGGTAATCATAGAATTATACTCTCTCGATTGTAAATAGTTTTTTATTTCTATCTTTAGGGGTTGTTATTTCAATAAATGTAATTTCCAACCTTGCGACTTGCTCTCAATTGGATAGCGTCCTATCAATAATCCATGCCTGATGGTCGTGAAGAAATATCCGTAAAGGTCGTTACCAAGATCAGTGACATCCCTGCCGAAGACTGGGACGCCTGCGCAGGCGACACCAATCCTTTCATTCGTCATGCTTTTTTGAACGCGCTGGAGGAAAGCGGATCAGTCACGGATAAAACCGGCTGGCTGCCCCAACATCTGATTGCCTATGACGAAAATGGCCAAGCAGCGGCGGCGATGCCGATGTATTTGAAAAACCATTCCTATGGTGAATACATCTTTGATTGGGGTTGGGCTGAGGCCTATGAACGCGCTGGTGGAAGTTACTATCCCAAACTCCAATCGGCGGTGCCTTTTACCCCTGCAACCGGTCCCCGGATGCTGGTTCGAGAGGGCGCGCCGGAGCGTTTCTATGATGTGCTGACAGCCGGTATGATCCAACTTGCCCGCCAACACAACGTCTCATCTCTCCACATAACTTTCCCGCCGGAAGACCAGTGGAAGCGCCTGGGAGATGCGGGTTTTTTGCAACGAACAAGCAAGCAATTTCATTGGGAAAACAAAGGCTACGAGACTTTTGATAATTTTTTGGATGAGCTAGTTTCTAGGAAGCGAAAAGCGATAAGAAAAGAACGCAGGCAGGTTAAAGAGCAAGGTATAACGCTCACTCACGTCACCGGTGATGACCTCACGGAAGATCATTGGGACGCCTTTTATCACTACTATATAGACACGACTGATCGCAAATGGGGGCGCTCTTATTTAACCCGCGAATTTTTCTCAATATTGGGCGAGACAATGTCTGATCTAGCGATGCTCGTCATCGCCGAGCAGGACGGACGACGCATTGCCGGCGCCTTAAATCTAATCGGATCAGATACATTATTCGGACGTAATTGGGGTTGCACCGAAGACTTCAAATTTCTTCATTTTGAGGCCTGTTATTATCAAGCCATCGATTTCGCCATCGAGCATAAGCTCAAATGGGTCGAAGCCGGAGCTCAAGGCCCGCACAAAATCCAACGCGGCTATCTGCCGCGCGAAGTCTACAGCGCCCATTGGTTTGAAGATCCAAAATTCCGCGAAGCCGTAGAGCGATTCGTCGAACAGGAGCGCCGTGAGGTCAATTATGAGATCGATGGTTTGATGGAATATTCGCCCTATCGCAAGCCAGATAACACCTAGTGAAATCGAAATCCATCGGGTGTGGCTTTCCTGCGTAACTTGAGCTATTCAGAAGATCAACAATATCGGGGATTAAACGGAGGCTTTCCACTATGGATATAGAATTTTTCGCAATGTCGGTATTTGCCGGCATCATTGGCACCTATGGCCTACTTACCTTTGCCTGCTGGGCGGATAGCCTCGGCATGCCACGCCTGGATTTCAGCCGCGCGATGGCAAATGTCACCTTTGCCCGCACTTTTGAAGACGATGTGCCACCTGGCGCTGGTGTCGATGCACCAAACACGCCTTACTGGCCGGGCATGGCTGTAATTTACATGAACGGCATATTCTTTGCCCTTTTTTACACCTCCTACGCCCATCAAT
>CAJXJM010000272.1 GCA_913054205.1 uncultured Rhodospirillaceae bacterium | reverse complement strand
GTGACGGTGGGCTCGCCCTGCAATATCTGCACAACCCGAGGGTTTGAAGGCACCATCATCCGCTTGGATAAAAACAATCGCGCCGAAATAATTGCCAAAGGCATACGCAATTCAGTTGGTATGGATTTTAACCCACATACCGGGCAACTCTATTTTACCGACAATGGTGCGGATTTTATGGGTGAGGACTCGCCGCCCGACGAGCTCAATCATTTAAAGGAAAATGGTCAGCATTTCGGTTTCCCGTATTTTGGCGGCGGCTCTGACCGCACCGAGGAATTTAAGGATCGAAATCCGGCTGAAAAAACTTCAGCCCCGGTTGTCAATTTTGGCGCGCATGTCGCCGCCCTCGGCATTCATTTTTATCGCGGCACGCAGTTTCCAAAGGCCTACCGCAACGATGCCTTTGTCGCTCAGCATGGCTCGTGGAACCGAAAGGTGCCGCAAGGCTACCGGGTCATGCGCATCCGCATGGACGAAAAAGGCAACGTCTTGGGCAAAGAAGTATTTGCCGACGGATGGTTGCAAGGTGGCTCAGCTTGGGGCCGGCCGGTTGATATAAAAGAACTACCGGACGGCTCGCTACTCGTCTCGGATGACAGTGCTGGCGTAATCTATCGAATAAGTTATAAGAAATAACATGACCATAGACGCTGATTTTGATCAGGCCATTGCCCATCATCAAGCTGGCCGTTTCTCCGAAGCTGAGAGCCTCTACCGAAATATAATCGCCCTAAATTCTAAACACGCCGGCGCGCTTCTCCATCTCGGCCTGATCGCGCACCAATCCGGAAAGAACCCCGCTGCCTTGGAATTGATTGACCAAGCCATAGCAGCAAAACCAAAATATGCCGAAGCACATTATAACCGCGGTACGATATTGCATCTTGATAAACAGCTGGAAAAAGCCGCCGAAAGCTTTCGCCAAGCCGCCCGCCTCGACAACAATCACATTGGTGCGCTTTACAGCCTCGCTGGCGTTCAGCACTTGCTTGGACAATCGGATAGAGCGATCAAAAACTATCAAACTGCGGCAAAGAAGGCGCCGGACCAGCCGGAAATCCATATCAATCTAGCGGTCGTTTTTTATGAGACGCAGCGATTTGAAGACGCTCTCAAATCGGTCGAGAAAGCGTTGAGTCTTGATCCTCAATCGGTCGAAGCAAACTTTACGCGCGGTAATATTTTGGCCGAACTGGACCGCACCAAAGAGGCTCTCAATTGTTATGACATGCTTTTGGAAAACGATCCCGACAACACACTTATTTTGATTAATAAAGCCGCCGCTTTGCAAGAATCAAACGATCCTGGAGAGGCTTTAGCGATTTACGATCAAATTATCAAACTTTTACCGGACCAGTCTGAACCGGTCAGCAGCAAAGCAAATGTTTTGGTGAAGATGGCCCGGTTAGATGAAGCTATAGAAACCTTTGTCCAGGCTCTCGCCATAGCTCCAACCCAAGCGCAGACGCTCTACAATCAGGCCAACCTCTTACTGTTGCTCGGAGGTTTCGATGAAGGATTTCCTGGGTTAGAAAAGAGATTTGAAAACGAGGATAATCTTGAAAATTGGGAGCGGGATGGCCTGAAATTCTGGCAAGGAGAGGAGCTTTCTGGCCCTCTATATCTGCGCGCTGAGCAGGGCGTCGGCGATCATCTCTTATGGTCAACGCAAATCCCGCAGTTACAAGAACGAGGCTACGATATTGTTTTTGAATGCGACCCTCGCCTGGTTTCTTTAATTGCCCGATCTTTTCCGCGGGTTAAAGTCATTGCCGAAGGCTCAAAACTTAAAGAAAAGAGCGATGCAGCGCGCCAGATTGGCATGGCCAGCGTGCCCTATTGTCTCGGCGATTGGAGCGAGACTTTCACGCCGCAAAATCGCGTATTTGAACCCGATGGCGATACCGCCGAAAATTTGGCAAATGAGCTTTTCAGTGTTGCAGATGGCCGCCCCATCATCGGCATTTCCTGGCGAAGCGCCCGGCGAAAAGTGGGGCCTCAGAAATCACTGCCGCTCGATCACTGGCGGCCGATTTTGGAAAACCAAAATGCTTTATTCGTCAATTTGCAATATGGTGAAACCGATGCAGAAATTGCCGACGCTACGGCAGAATTTAGCGCGGAGTTTTACACACTCCCCAAGCTCAACCGGATGAATGATCTCGATGACTTTGCCGCATTGGTCGACACGCTAGACCTCGTTATAACAACATCGAACGTCACCGCTCACTTTGCCGGAGGTCTTGGTAAACCGTGCTGGCTGGCGCTGCAAAAAGTCCCGCTATGGTATTGGGGTCATGACGGCGAGGCTCGGACTTTCTATCCTTCTATCGAGGCCTATCGTCAAAATGAGCTCAACGATTGGTCAAATGTGATTGCTGCTTTGGCCAATGACCTAACGGAATTTCTAGGCTAGTTGTTTTCCGGTCTTTCACGCCCAGCATAGAGCATGCGGTCTCGCTCTTGCCGCCACACATCTGCATAACCGCAATCTTTGTAGTCATCAAAATACGGTCCACCGGTTGTGAAATGCAGATTAGACAGCTCGCTGATCGGTGCTTCAGGATCATAGTCAACAAGATGATTCCAGCCGTGGGGAATTTCACCAATTAACGTATCATCACCCAACCAATGAAAACGGTGGAGTTCCAAGCCGCTCGCCGTATTCACATAATCCGGGGTCAGCGCAGAGCATTTAGCGCAATTGAACAACATCACACTGGACCAATTTTTCTTTTCGTATTTTGTCTGCGGTTGATCCAGGAATTTGGTGTCTTCTGGTGGCACGTGATCATGTTTAACACATTGAACGGCATATTTTTCGTCTCGCAAATTCCAAAGATTTGCCATGTCATCCAAGACCAACATGTCGCAATCCATGAACAATGCCCAACCTTCAAAATCACAAAGATAGGGGGTCAGAAAACGAGAAAAAGAAAAATCGGTTGATTGTAAATTATGACGTTCCCGCCACATCAATTTATCAAGCTGATCCAACTTTATCGGCGTGATCGAAACCGGCTCACTTGAGCGCGTTTGAATGGAGTGGGATAAAACACTGAAGGAAACGGCTTCTCGAGAATCATAGCCGATAAAAATTCTGATCATTTAACAAACATCCCCAAAATTACCCCAAATTGTCGATCAATCGTGTTTTACCCAACCAAGCCGCACCCAGTATCCGCGCTTCTTTTGTTGGTGTCTCGAGCTCTTCAAGACTATTTCGATCGCAGACCGCAATATAATCCACTTTGGTAAAGCCGCCGTTAAGAAGTGATGCCTTTGCAGCCTCAACTGTGGCGGTAATCGACGTTCCCGCGGCAAGCTCATCCTTAACTTTTTGGAGCGCCTGACCAAGCGCTGGGGCGTTTTTCCGCTCTTCCGGGCTCAGATAGGCATTGCGCGATGACAGGGCGAGTCCGTCCTCTTCGCGCACAATCGGGCAACCAACAATTTCGACAGGGATATCTAAATCCTCAGTCATGCGGGTGATGACGCGCAGCTGTTGATAATCCTTTTCGCCAAAAAAAGCGCGGTCAGGCAAAGCCTGTATCAACAATTTGGCAACCACTGTCGCCACGCCTGTGAAAAATCCGGGCCGGAAGGAACCTTCGAGCACATCTCCAATTCCCGGCACGGAAATCGCTGTTACAGACTCCTCGGCATACATCTCATCAAGGCTCGGCGCGAATAACATATGCACGCCTTTTTCTGCCAAAGCCGCAACGTCCGCCGCTTCATCCCGAGGATACACATCAAGATCCTCATGGGGACCAAATTGTTTGGGGTTCACGAACAACGTCGTGACGGTGCGATCAGTCGTTTTGATGGATTGCTCTACCAAAGAAAAATGGCCGTCATGCAGAGCGCCCATCGTCGGCACCAAACCAACGCTCAGACCATCTGCGCGCCATGTGGCGATGTGGCGGCGAAGTTCGGCAATAGTTCTAACAATAATTATTTTATTTGCCATCTTTCCGCACGCCGTAGCAGTGCTCATCAGCGGGGAAGGTGCGCGCTTTGACTTCTTTGGCATACTCAGCAGCAGCTTTGCTCATCTCCTCACCCATTTCGGCAAATCGCTTGACGAATTTCGGTGTGAAATCAGTGAACATGCCCATGGCATCTTCGGTTACCAGCACTTGTCCATCACATTCAGAAGAGGCACCGATACCGATGGTAACGATGGGAATTTCGCGCGTTATTTCTGCCGCCAAGTGCTCAACCACGCCTTCAATCACGACGGAAAACGCGCCGGCATCGGCAATCGCATGAGCATCATCTTTTATTTTTCTGGCTTCATTTGGATTGCGTCCATGCGCACGATAGCCGCCCGCAATATTTACCGATTGTGGTTTCAATCCAACATGGCCCATCACCG
>CAJXJM010000271.1 GCA_913054205.1 uncultured Rhodospirillaceae bacterium | reverse complement strand
AAATTATCTGGATGAGGCGGCTATGGGTGTAGGCACCGGTCACCAAGAGATCGGCATTCATCAGCGCACATTGTTTGAGGATAATCTCGCCAACGCTTTCGGCACTGGTGGGTACTTTTTGAATGGTTGCAGAAGAAACGCCATGCCAGGCAAGGTTTTTGAGTAGCTCCTCGCTACTGATACGATTGAGCGCCTTTTCGGTTTCCACGGTAAGCACGGTGATTGATTCAGCGCGTTCCAAAAACGGCATTGCAGCAAAAACGGCGGCTGAGGCTTCTGAAGTTCCGTTCCAGGCAATTAAGATACGCTTACCCATTTCTGCCGGCATGTCCGGCGGCACAATGAGAACGGGTTTACCAGTTTCAAAAATCGCGGCATGGAGGGTCATCAATGATGGCCGCTCTGTTTCCGATTTTGGTCGCGCCACGACAGTAATGTCTGAAATCCGGCCACCCCTCGAAACGATCTCATCTTCTCTGCCCACTCTATGCACCCAATGAGCCGATGGTGCGCTAAGACCTTCCGGACTGCTGGGAGCTTCAATAACATTGATCCCTTTGTCAGCAACAAACTGATCAAATGTTTGTTTTGCATGATTGGAGCGTTCGTTTGAATCGCGATCTGCAAGATCGATCATTTCTTCGATCATGGCACCCGACATGCCCTCTCCGAGCAAGGGAACGGCTTCTTTGGAATCCTCTTGGACATGCAGGACATTCATGTGGCAATTTGTGATTTGAGCGATCCTGTAGGCACAGGCTAATGCTCGGCTATCAGCGTCAGTTCCATTGAGCGGAACAAGGATGGACTTATAGGACATAATTTTTTCCTTTAAGTCAGTTAAAGTGGGCCAATCGTACTGGGTTAGGCTAAGCCAACCGCATTAAACTACTATAATATAAGTGAAATTTGATATCGACCTAAAAATTAGAAAATTTCTATCGGAAAACACTTATTCCTCAACATCGTCCCGGCGTTCATCGACACCCTCCGGGTCTTGGTGAATAAGCACTTCGGTGTTGGGAAAGGCTTCTTCGACCATATACATAACTTCATCGGCAATTTCGTGTGCCTCAGCAAGAGAGATATGTTTTGGCATTTCCGCGTGGAATTGAATAAAAGACGTCGCGCCAGATGACCGCGTCCGCATGTCATGCACGTTCAAAACCTGGTCATGACTTTCCGCAATTTCTTTGATGCGGCGACGTTCTTGATCCGGGAATTCTTTGTCCATGAGAACATCAAGAGACTGTTGAGCGATTTTGATTGCGCCAATCGACATATAGAGGACAATTAAAATAGCAAAAATCGGATCCGCCATATGCCACTGCAGATTGGCAGCAAGAACCAGCGAGACGATAACGGCGACATTGACCAATATATCTGCCCGATAATGTAGCGAATCGGCACCAATCGCGACCGATCCGGTTTTTTTAACGACATAAGATTGAAAGCCAACCAGCAGCAATGTCATTACGATTGCGATGACCATGACGACAATGCCGGTTTCGCTATTGGTAATTTCGCGCGGTTGAATAAAGCGATCGACCGATTCCAGCAATAGAAATGCGCCAGAGCCGGCAATAAAGGCGGCCTGCGCAAGCCCTGCCAGCGCTTCAGCTTTGCCGTGGCCGAAACGATGTTCGTGGTCTGCCGGCTGGAGCGCATGATGAACTGCGATCAAATTGACAACGGAGGCACCCACATCAAGCAAAGAATCAACCAGCGAAGACAATAGGCTGACGGATTCTGTGGCAAACCAGGCACCTGTCTTCACAATGATGAGAATGCTCGCAACCGTCACGGAGGCATAGGTCGCCAAACGCATTAATCTAGCTGTATTTGCGCCGCTTTCTCTTGAATTTTCTTCTGAGTTATTCTCAGTGTCGCTCAACTTATCCTATCCCCCAATTAACAAGATAATTATAGCTGGTAATTATGGATAGAGTCGCTCAGTCTGCCAACCCTCAACCGTTCGACTATAGACAAATCGATCATGAAGACGAAAACGCTTTTCCGCCCAAAATTCCACTCTTTCATGTTTCACCCGGTAGCCTTCCCAATATTCCGGCCTTGGAATCGAGCCGATGTGAAACTTTGCGGTAAATTTGGCAATTCGTTTTTCCAGCTCAAACCGACCTTCCAACGGCCTCGATTGTTTGGATGCCCAGGCGCCTATTTGGCTGCTGCGGTCACGACTGGCAAAATACGCGTCTGCTTCTTCGACGCTAACCTTTTCGACAGGCCCGTCCACGCGCACCTCACGCCCCAATGATTTCCAGTAAAAGCATAAAGATACATAGGGATTTTCGGCAATTTCTATGCCTTTTTGGCTTTCGGAATTGGTATAAAAAACAAACCCTCGATCATCAATCCCTTTGAGCAGAACCATCCGCACAGAAGGCCTACCGCGGCTATCGGCGGTCGCAACGGCGCAGGCATTTGGATTAACCGGCTCTTTTTCTTCAGCTTTTCGCAGCCATTCGTTAAAAAGAGCGACGGGTTCATCCTTTTCAAACGTTATATCGTCGTTGAGTTCAAATTCGTTAGCCAATGTTAGCAATTTCCTATTTGTTTAATTTTTTTGCCTTAATATTGACGAATATCACAGGTAATCACTTTTTATTCTGTTAATATGGATTAATCAATCAAGCTGAACATATGTATTATAATCTTGGAGTGAGGATTAGAAAAAGATGAAAACCTCTAAATTTATTCTTATTCTGAGCATGGCGACGTTTTTAACGGCCTGCGCAGAGAATCAATACAGTCAAAAACAAACGCTCGGCACCATCATCGGAGCAGGCCTGGGCGCTCTTGCCGGCTCTCAAATCGGCAGCGGCAAAGGTAAATTGGCCGCCGTCGCGATCGGCGCATTAGGCGGTGCCTTTGCGGGCGGACAACTTGGCAAGGCGCTGGATGATGTTGATCGTCTGAAAGCCAACCAAACACAACAAACGGTGCTGGAAAAGAATAAAGATGGTCAGGCTTCCACCTGGAATAACCCAAATACGGGCCACTCCGGACGGGTGACCCCAACCAGGACGACCCAAGTCGCCTCCGGTGAATACTGCCGAGAATACGAACACGAAATTACCGTCGATGGCCGCAAGGAAGTCGTCAAAGGCACGGCGTGCCGTCAACCGGACGGTTCGTGGAGGGTCATCAACTAAACCCTAAGGTATTTGCGCCCTTGGGCGAATCTGAAATTATTTGTAAGAAATTGTGATACGGCAGAGCCAAAAACTCTGCCGTTTTGCATTGCATTTAGGCGCAGGAAACCGCATAAACCCCGCATAAACCTAATCTCTTAGCGAAGCTTTAAATCTTTTAATCGATCATCGACTAACTTTTACCTATGGTGCGGTGGCTTCCGGTGCGTTACCGATAGACCACCAACAACACCAAGACTTATGAGGGATCAATGAACAATTCAGCAGGCCTGATGGCGGGTAAAAAAGGACTAATTATGGGCGTTGCCAATAATCGGTCAATCGCCTGGAACATCGCCAAAGCAACCCACGATCAAGGGGCTGAGCTTGCCTTCAGCTATCAAGGGGATGCGCTGTTGAAGCGTGTGACACCGCTTGCCAAATCAGTTGGATCAGACATTGTTCTGCCGTGCGACGTTACGGATGAAGGTAGCGTCGATGCGGTTTTCGCTGAAATCGAGAAAAAATGGGGCAAGCTCGACTTTCTGCTCCATGGCATCGCCTTTTCTGACAAGGATGAATTGACGGGCAAGTATTTAAATACATCCGCTGAGAACTTCACGCGCACGATGCAAATTTCCTGTTACTCCTTCACCGCATTGGCGCAGCGGGCTCAGGCTTTGATGACAGATGGCGGCGCATTGTTGACGCTGACCTATGCAGGTTCCGAGCGCGTTATGCCGCATTACAATGTCATGGGTGTTGCTAAAGCGGCGCTTGAGGCAAGTGTGCGCTATTTGGCAGAAGACCTCGGCCGGCAAAATATTCGGGTGAACTCTCTCTCGGCGGGTCCGATGAAAACGCTGGCCGCCTCGGGAATCGGCGATTTTCGCTATATTCTCAAATGGAACGAATATAACTCACCGCTTCGCCGCAATGTGTCCAACGATGATGTCGGCGGCGCTGGGATGTATCTTTTAAGTGATCTTTCATCTGGCGTTACCGGTGAAACTCATCATGTTGATTGCGGCTACAACATTGTCGGCATGAAAGCCCCTGACGCACCTGACCTCACCGTTAATAACCGTGAAAAATAAGGTGATGACCAATGTCCGGAAATAGCTTCGGCCATCTGTTCCAATTCACGACTTTTGGCGAAAGCCATGGGCCAGCCATCGGCTGTGTTGTTGATGGCACACCACCCAACATTCCACTGAGTGAAGAAGATATTCAAGTCTA
>CAJXJM010000270.1 GCA_913054205.1 uncultured Rhodospirillaceae bacterium | reverse complement strand
TGAACGCTTGGATTAGATTTGGCGGTGGCCAGGCATTGTGGGATAAATTAGGTGACTCCTTTGGCCTTAAGGGTCTGATGTGCGGCAACACCGGCGTGCAAATGGGCGGTTGGTTCAGAAAAGAAATCAATTCTTCCGATGACTTAAAGGGACTGAAGATGCGTATTCCAGGTCTTGGCGGCGACGTCATGGCTGTATTAGGAGCGTCGCCGATTTCAATACCGGGTGGTCAAATTTATGAAAACCTCGTTTCTGGTGCGATTGATGCAACGGAGTGGGTTGGCCCCTGGAATGATCGCTTTATGAAATTCTATGAGGCGGCCAAATTCTATTATTATCCTGGCATGCATGAACCTGGCTCGATGTTAGCATTCGGCATGAACGCAAAATGGTGGGCTGATTTGTCAAATACAGACAAACTCATCATTGAAGCTGCTACCAGCATGGAAAATGATGTGATGATGTCTGAATTTAACGCTAAAAGTGGTGAAGCTCTTATTGATCTCGTCAAAAACCAAGGCGTTAAACTTCGCAAATTTAACGATGACATCTATGACAGCTTTGGCGAAGCCTCTAAAGAGGTGTTCGAAGGCGTTCGGTCGCACAGCAAGCTTGCAGAAGAAATTCACGTAAGTTTCTTAAAAGCACGTGCTGACCTTGGTGCTTGGTCCAAAATTTCGGATCAGGCTTTTGTCGAGCAACGCAACCGCGTTCTAGGCGTATAACCAAAATACGCTGTAAAAAAATGTGACAACGGAACCTTTTGTTAAAATGCAAGGTTCCGTTGTCTGCATTTATCTCTTTCAAATTTTATAGCGTTGTTGCATGCGCCATGCAGAACATTTCCATAGCGATTTATCTCAGGATTGCGGCACTTTCAACTGCAGCGCTTTGCCTCCTATTTGTCGCCAATAATATTCTTATTTTTTGGTGGGGTTGGCCAGGTATCAACGTCTTATTCGCTCATATGGGCTGGTTCGGTCTGGATTCTCTGAGGCGGCCACTCACAGACATTCAATTTTTTCTCGGCTGGCTTCAGGTGCTATTTTACGCGGGCACATGTGCAGGCATCGGTATGTTTGTTTTGCGCTCGCAAGAGCGCACATTGATCGCAGATTCAGAAGTATTGAACGCCTTTGTCAGTTATATCATTCGCTCTGCGTTTTGGGCCGTGTTGTTAATCGGTGTCGTCGATATGACAATTTCGTTTTTACGCGTTGAAGGCTTGTTACGACAAATTGGCGGTGATGGATTCGCCAAAGAGCTCGGTCGATCAGCATTTAGGGGCGTCTATGTCCATTATCCATTGATCGTAATTTCATTTGTCATTGGCTATTTCACTCGTACTTTGGGCTTCATCTGGCTTGCCCTGCTAATCGTCATCGCGGAGCTCCTCATCGTTATTACTCGTTTTGTCTTTTCTTATGAACAAGCCTTTATGGGTGATTTGGTTCGCTTCTGGTACGCCGGCCTATTCCTGTTTGCCAGTGCCTATACGCTGATCCAAGAGGGTCACGTACGGGTTGATATACTCTACACTGGGTTTAGTGAGCGCGGCAAAGCCTGGTCTAATGTGCTCGGCACCCTATTCCTCGGCATCCCTTTGTGTTGGATCATTTTGACGCGCGGGCTTTGGGGGAAATCGAATTTAATCAACGCGCCTTTGTTGACCTATGAAGTCACACAAAGTGGGTATGGCCTATACGTTAAATACATCATGGCAGGATTTTTATTGGTTTACGCAGTGAGTATGATGATTCAATTCGTCAGCTATTTCCTGAGCAATGCAGCCATACTCATCCGCGAGCCCGGTGCACATCCGCATGAAAAACATCACGCGTTATAGAAGTTGGATCGGTAAAAAAGAACAATCATGGAAACCTTTTTTCTAGCCGTTTTAGTCATACTGCTAATTGCCGCCTTAGCGTCTGGTTATCCAGTGGCCTTTGCTTTGCCGGGTTCCGCCATCATTACCATTCTTTTAGCCTCAATTGCGGGACTGTTATTTGGCGGTGATTCAGGAGCCTACTTCACGCAAGGCGACGCCATTCAATGGTTTAACGCCGCCATTACGAATTTTCGAGGGATATACTTTGAAGTCGAGCGCGATACGCTGATTGCCATTCCGCTGTTTATTTTTATGGGCTTAATGCTCCAGCGCTCAAAAGTCGCTGAAGATCTGCTGATCACCATGGCGCAACTATTTGGTCCAGTCCCGGGCGGGCTTGGTATCGCTGTTGTCTTTGTTGGCGCCCTACTCGCTGCTACGACAGGTATCGTCGGTGCAACTGTTATAGCAATGGGATTGATCTCGTTGCCGGTTATGCTTCGCAATAATTACAATGTGCCATTGGCGACAGGAACAATTGCCGCATCCGGAACACTCGGCCAGATTATTCCGCCCTCCATTGTCCTGATTATTTTGGCCGATCAACTTTCGAGCGCGACGGATCGGGCAGCCACCATTCGCAAAGCCGACTTCAAAGAAGCAACCGGCTCTTTATCCATGCCTTCGGAGTTCGGATTAACCTCAACCAGTGCCGGGGAAATGTTCTTAGGTGCCTTGTTGCCGGGCCTCGTTCTGGTTGGCCTCTATATGGTATATATACTCGTTGTCGCTTTGGTCAAAAAAGGATCTGCGCCGCCTGTCGAGTTTGACGGTAAATTTGATTTTAAATTTCTCCGACGTGTATTTTTGGTGTTGGTCCCCCCGCTCGCTCTCATTTTTGCGGTCTTGGGCTCGATCATCCTCGGTATCGCCACGGTCAATCAGGCAGGTGCCATCGGTGCCGTTGGCGCCATGGTTATGGCAGGTTATCGTTTATCGGAAGGCCAGAAGCATACCTATACGCCGGTTATCATGGTGCTGTTGTCACTTGCTGCGCTGGGTTGGTTGCTGAGTAATTTTGAGATCAATGTAAAAGCGATAAAGGATACGCGGGACGTTGTTAATGTGGGGCTGGCACTTGTCGCGGTCCTTGTCTTTCTCGCCGGTCTTATTTGGAGCGGTTGGCGCGCCCACAAGATCGAAGGCACTTTAAATTATGTGATGATCGAAACAGCGAAGACGACTTCTCTGGTGTTCATCATCCTTTTAGGTGCAGCGATGCTCACCGCTGCCTTTCGTGCCTTTGGCGGCGAAGAATTGGTTAAAGATTTTCTATCCGGATTACCGGGCGGGTTCATCACCAAATTTGTTGTCGTCATGGGGGTTATTTTCCTGCTTGGATTTTTCCTCGATTTTATTGAAATAGCAGTTGTCGTTGTTCCCATAATTGCGCCGATTTTGCTGGCAGATCCATCTGCTAACATCACAGGCGTTTGGCTGGGCGTTATGATCGGCGTCAATATGCAGACTTCCTTTTTAACGCCGCCCTTTGGCTTTGCGCTCTTCTACCTGCGCGGCGTTGCGTCAAAGGTCGTAACGACCATAGCGATGTATCGAGGCGTTGTGCCGTTCATTATTCTGCAATTGGTCGGTTTGGCCATTGTGGGATTCTATCCACCGCTCGTAAATTATCTACCGAACCGGGTCAACCTGACATCTGAAACCGCCCCGCCGCCGATCAATCCGCGCCTACAGGTATGCGTCGAAAAATACCTGTTTGCTGATTACGATAGGAATGGCGAGAAGATTCTGGCATCGATAGCCGATGCTAAAAAGATCGACATCAGCTATCTGCCGGATCGACAGAAAACTAAAATGACTGAGGCGTTCCAAGCCGTTGATAAAATTTTTGAACAGGTTGCCGCGGTTCGGCAAACTGAAAAAAGCTTAAATGCTTATATTCCTGAATACCGACCCGTTCATATCAATGTCCGCGACCTTCAAGGTCGGGCGCGCCGATTGGGCCGGAAAATAAAGGAAGCCGGACAAGAAATAAGGTTTTTGACCCGGATTGGTGGCTCGGAAGGCCAAATTGCAGATTTAAAAAGTGAGATTGTTCAGTTTGAAACTCAGAAAGCGAGCTTTGACTCAAAGATACCTGGTGCTTGGAAAGCAGCTCGCAAGAAGTATTTGGATCTGGCAAAATCTGAAAAAACGGCGCGGCGAAAATACCGTCAATCGGCGGATGATGCCTATGAACCTCTTCCAGAACTAAGAAAGATTATTTCCCATGCTGACAAGCTCGCGTCTCTCGAGAACCAATTTAGAAAATTGGGCAGCGTTATCGATACTGCCACGTCAAAGGAGGCCAGCGCCAAAGCCGTGCTGACATTTCGAGACGTTCAAAAAGCGCTTGTCAAAATCGCGGGAACCAACTCGATCAGGTCAAATATATCGCGGGCGCGTCGTGCTTTGCGTAAACGAACGCCAGACCGCAAATTGGCTCATCGCGAGCTGGAGAAAGGCTTGAAAATCTTTGGTGCTGAGGTGGCATGGCGAAAACGTGCCG
>CAJXJM010000269.1 GCA_913054205.1 uncultured Rhodospirillaceae bacterium | reverse complement strand
ATCTTCACGAAAACTTCATCAATGAAGAAAGTATCGCCATATCCTTGATGACTTCGCCGTAGTCTCCGTGCAAACCGGGGGCCGAATTTGTTACTCCACAGACGGATTGCCTCATAGCTCACTGCAATACCCCGTTTAGCTAGCAGATCTTCAATATCCCGATGACTGAGATTGAATCGATGATAGAGCCAAACGGTGTGTTGAATGATATCAGGAGGGAATCTGTGTCTTTTGTACATTTTTGATTGGTTCATACGTCAAATTGTCGCAGAATGAGGTTTAACTTGTCAGTACCGAATAAAGACAATAGACCACGGTTTTCTCAAAGACTTCATTGCAGCATTCACTAAGGATCGCGACTGAATCAATAGGGGCCAGAGTAGTTTGATTTTAGGCCCCCGTTGGTTGCCGTTCGTATTGCCTCCCAGTTCGGCGCTCTCAGATCGGCGGCTCCCTTCCAGAATCGTGCTCTTAGCGCGATCTTTGCACTTGGCATCCTCGCTTTGTTCATCGGCGCATTCCTTATCGTCGCCACATTCGTCGATCATGTTGCCCTGTCGGTGGTTGGCTGACCGGCTAATTAAATGGCTTATGTCGACGCTAATTCTTCGGCCGCAGATCGAGGTCCCAGAAATCGAAGCTGAAATCAGTGCGCGGATCGAACTGCGCCATTTCAATACGCTCGATGTCGCCGTCTTCAGTCAGTTTGAAGCTGAGATATGCATCGGCGACATAGGCGCGGTCATCCCACTCGACGATGAAGGTATCGCCTTCGAAGTGTCGCAGCAGGCCGGTCAGTTTCGCGCTGCGGTGAGAGACAAATCGCAAGGCTTCTCCATCCATTGCGATAGTGACATCACCGTACCAATTGTCGACATAAGTCATGGCGTAGGCATCGAGTGAGAGACTTGGTTTAATGCTGACATCACGTTCTGCCCACAGTCTGGTCATCTCTTCCAATGCATCGTCACTGCCTTGCCGGGAAGCGGCAACGCGAGCTTCGAAATCCAACTCCTGGTCATGCTTGAGATAGCCTGATAGCAGCTCCGATATAATGGCGCCCCGTGCGGAGCCATTGGCCTGGTTGGTCAAAACCAGGATGCCGAGATTTTTCTCCGGGATCATGACTGTCGACGTGAGCATGCCGCCCAAACCGCCAGTGTGAGTAATGGTTTGGTGGCCCATGGTTTCAGAAATACTCCAGCCCAGCGCATAGAAGGTCATCGCAACCTTGTCGCCGGGCGCGGCGGCCGGTATCACATTGGTGATGGTCACCGGTGTCCACATTTCCGCGTGGCGTTGTTTGGAAAATAAATTTTCACCACTTGCCATTTCGCCATGATTGAGCTGTAGGTCAAGCCATTTCAATAGGCTATTGATGTTGCAATTGACACCACCGGCTGCCGCCAGACTGCCTGTAGCCTGATGGAAAGTCATGGTTTCAAGTTCTCCATCCACCATGGCATGGGGAGTCGCTTCATTGGCAGCTGTGGGCACTCTGGAGTGGTTGGCTTTGCAGTCATTCATGCCGAGGGGCGCGAAGATGCGCTGTTCGATAAAATCCGAATAGGAGACGCCGCTAGCGCGGGTGACGACTTCACCGGCAAGCTGATACAGCAAATTATCGTAGGCGTAGGTCGAGCGAAAACTTGTTGCGGGTTTCAAATACTGCAAGGCGTTAATGACCTCATCGATCGTGCTCTCCGCCTCTGGCCAGAACAGCAAATCACCAGCGCCGAGAGGCAGGCCGCTGCGATGGGTGAGCAGGTCCCGGATCGTGAATTCGCGGCTGACATAGGGCTCATACATGCGGAATTCGGCGATGTGATCGGTCACTTTGTCATCCCATGTCAGCTTGCCTTCGTCCATCAGAATGGCAAGCGCTGCCGAAGTCATGGCCTTGGTGTTTGACGCGATCTGAAACAGGGTGTCGGCGTCGACTCTTTCCGGCGCGCCCAGTTTCCGCACACCGTATCCCCTGGCATGGATGATTTCACCGTCCTGGATGATGCCAACGGCGATGCCGGGTATGTCAAACGCTTCCAGCGCACGCTGGACCAGGGCATCAATTTCAATTTCGGTAGGTGTCTGGTAATCCTGCGCTGATGCAAAGCCTGCAATGAGCAATATTAAACATAATGAAATTCTGGCAATGATTGGATGTTTCAATGCATCTCTCTCCATCGAGGAAGTGCCATCGGGGACACTAATAAAAGCAAGGAATCTGGCGATCGGCATAACTGCGATCGGTAGGTGTTCCGTGTAATGTTGCAGAAAAAGAAAGCGCGTTTATGGTAACCACACTCAAAATCTCTTTGATAATTAAAAATCAATGGGGGGGATTAATGTCCCCCCTATTTAATTTTCTCAAACTTTAAATCTGTAACGCGGCCAGATGAAACAGACATAACGGATACATCTCCAGCCTCATTCCGCTCAAATGTGGTCTCCCCAAAGAACCATGCGCTCGCACTAAACAGGTCCATCCCTAGGGCATTTAAGGTAATGTCTGGGTGGCGAGAATGAACGGCAATTAACCCTCCGTCCTTAATCTTCACTCTATAGGTTGTCTCAAGCTCTCTTGAATAATAATCACCCACATAAGCATTAAGCACATCACCGCTTACCTCAACAGCTTCAAAGGCCACATTCTCAACGGGCGCCTCTTCCTCTTCAAGGGGTGTCATATGCTCACCCAAATAAATGTCAGCTATTTTTCGCGCCAACCCACCGGGATCAAAACTTGCCAAATTGCTTAAAACCGTCACACCTAATTTATGCTCGGGAAAATAAATCACATTTGAACGAAAACCAGCATCAGCCCCCCCATGCCCTAACGTTTTAAGGCCGCGATATTCTGAGTTTATAACACCAAAAGCATATTCTATTTCCTCACCACTATTTAAAATGCCTTTGGTTTTCATAATGGTGTTCACGGCTTCCCCACCAACCTGCATGGTTGAATAGTTGTTGAGCCATATGCTCAAGTCATCAGCTGTTGTAAATAAGCTTGTGGCGCCTGCTACTGCATAACTAAGGACAGCTTTTTTCAAGCCATCTTCCCCAAGTCGATATGAATAAGCCCTGTTATTTACGATTTTCTCATGGTCATCATAAATTAGGGTGTTGTCCATTCCAAGCGGTAAAAAGACATTTTCTTCCATCCAAATGGGAAAGGGCTTTCCGCCAACACGGGCAATGGTTTCAGCCATTAGGGTAAAGCCTGTATTTGAATATGTGTATTTTGAGTTTGGTGGAAAGTTTAAAGCCTCTTGGCGCTCAATCAATTTCATAACTTGGGGCAGGGTAATAACGTCATCAAGCCGCCATCCGCCAAGGCCCAATAAACTCCACTGATCTCGAAGGCCAGATGTGTGATGGCCTAATTGCCGCAAAGTTATTGTGGTGCCAAAATCAGGCACTTCGGGGATGTATTTGCGGATATCATCATCCAAGTCAAGTTCACCCCGCTCTGCCAAAAGGGCAATGCCAAAGGCTGTGAATTGCTTTGAGATAGAAGCGACATGAAAAATTGTTTCAGGGGCAATGGGGATACCATATTCAACTTGCGCTTCACCATATGCGCTTGAATAGTCTATTTTACCATCTCGGATAATGGCAACCGATGCGCCGGGGGAGCCGGGTTTGTCCCACTCGCTAAATAAGGCATCAACGGCCAGTTGGTCATCTGTTTTTTGAGGTGCGCTAACTTGCCCCTCACCACATGAAACAAGCAAAAAGCTTGTTGAGATAATAAGTAATAATTTTGAAATTGCCCTAGACATTTTCAGTGCTCCCAATCATTTCAGTATCAAATTCATATAAATAATAGGTACTGACAAGTTAACGGTCAAATCCGCAGAATAATCGCTCAAGCCACGTCTATATCGCTACTGCCTTTTCCCAAGACGCAAAGGCGCGTGTTCTGAAATATCGATAGTTCTTAGCTGATATCAAATGCCGACCCAAATTGAATAGGTTGTATACAGCAGAATGAGCACTTAGAAACCGCTGAGCCTGGCGCATCGATTTAAACTTACGCATTCCTCGCTCTCTCACTCGTGTTGGCTCGTGCGACAGCTCCGCGCGGTTATTCGCATATTGCGATGTATCGTGAATCGATTCCGGAATAAGCTCTCTATGAGCAACACCGTAGCTCCTCAATTTATCAGTGACGATCCTTCTGGGTTCGCACTTGTGTATACGCAATAACCGCTTAAAGAACCGTTTTGCAGCCTTCCCGTCCCTCCTCTTCTGGAGAAACACATCAACGACTTCACCATCTTGATCAACGGCTCTCCATAGATAGTGCTGCTTTCCCTGAATCTTCACGAAAACTTCATCAATGAAGAAAGTATCGCCATATCCTTGATGCTTTCTTCTTAGTCGACTGGCGTAGCGAGGTCCGA
>CAJXJM010000268.1 GCA_913054205.1 uncultured Rhodospirillaceae bacterium | reverse complement strand
CCATTGATATTCTTGCCGAAGAAGGTTTGATCTTTACCACCGATCTGTTGAATGACGATCAGCCTTATATGGTTCAAACGCGGAGCGGCAAACCCATGGTGTCGGTTTCTTACACCTCTGAGGTAAACGATTTCAGCTTTCTGCGCCAAGGACTGGTTGCCGAAGGCGGCCTGCAAATGTTCAAGGAACAGTTTGATTGGCTCTATGAAGAAAGTGCGAGCAGTGGCCGGTTCATGAATATTGGCTTGCATCCTCATGTTATTGGCCAGCCCTATCGGATCCGCGCGTTAAGGGATTTCATTCGCTATGCCAAATCTCATGATGACATTTGGTGGACGACCCGGGAAGAAATCGCTGAATGGTATTTGGAGAACCATGAGTCACATATACCTACCGATTCATAGGCAGACTTAAAAAATGTTGCTTGCCCAGCAAATTATCAACGGCCTCATGTTAGGCAGCGTCTATGTCATGGTTGCGGTCGCGTTTACCTTGACCATTGGCATGTTGAACTTTCTCAATTTTACCATTCCAGCTTTGTTTATGGTTGCTGCCATGATCACCTGGGCGGCGACGGCGGCAGGGTTCCACTGGCTGGTTGGTGCCTCTCTTGGCATGGTGGTGGCGATTATCGCATCGCTTATTATTGAGCGATTTACCTACCGTTATATGAAAGCCAAATACGGCGATGCCACGGAACACGCGCTGCCTTTGGTCAGCTCACTTGGCTTCCTTATCATTTTCGAGCATGTCGTTATTATGATCTGGGGCACCGATCCAATGTCGTTCAATTCGCCCTTTGCCAATGCCCAGTTTGTAATCGCCGGTCTGATATTTGCCATCCCGCAATTAATCAGTTTAGCGCTTTCCGTCGCCCTGGTATTTGCCCTGAGCTTGCTGTTAAAAAAGACCCAGCTCGGGCGTGCCCTTCGCAGCATTGCGGAAAAGCCGGATACGGCCACACTGATGGGGGTCGATGTCGGCCGCATAGTTCCGGTGGTCTTTATGATGACGGGTTTTCTCTGTGCTTTGGCCGGTATCTTATTCACGATTAATTATAAAAACGTTAGTCCCTATATCGGCGACCATGTGGCAACCAATGCAATCGCCGGCATGGTCATTGGCGGGCTCGGAAATATCTGGGGTGCCATCGCCGGCGGATTAATTATTGGCATGGTCGAAGTATTATCGATCCATTTCTGGGGAGCCGAAATCATCAAAGTACCCGTCTGGGGGCTGATGCTGCTGATTTTGGTATTCCGGCCCACCGGGTTGTTTGGCCACACCCGAATTGGCAAAGGAAAGTTTTGATCATGAGCGCTTATTTAACCGGCCTGATCGTTATCCTATGCCTAAACATTATCATCGCTTATTCGGTGTTCCTGCCGGCAGCAGCGGGCCAGCTTAATCTCGGTGCCGCCGGGTTCATGATCATCGGCGCTTATATGGATGCCTATTTAAATTCAGCCGATGATGGGCTTGGCTTGCCGATGCTACTCTCCGTCCCGGCCGCAGCATTGTTTACAGCACTGATTGGATTTTTGGTGTCGTTTCCAATATTGCGCACCCGGGGCATCTATATGATCTTGGCGACCTTTGCCTTTGCCGAAATTGTCGCTGGTATTGTCCTCAATTTGGAAGTTGTTGGCGGTGCCTCCGGCTTTCCGGTCTCCAGCCACGCGGAATTGGAAGATTTATTGCCGGTAACCATTGGCGTTATTTTGTTTGGCTTTTACTTGATATCGACCCGCTTTGGTTTGGCCATGCGCTCGATCCATGATGATGAAAGCGTCGCCATATTATTTGGCGTCAACACCCGCCTCATTCAGGTCGGGGCCTTTACTATAGGTGCCTTTCTGGGCGGCCTTGCCGGAGCGCTCTACGGTCATCAGTTCGATTATATCGAAGTGCAAAACTGGGGCATTTTATTTAGTATTTTTGTCTTACTCTATGTTTTGATTGGTGGCACCCAGACGCCATGGGGGCCGTTGATTGGCGCGTTATTTTTCACCTTTGTACCAGAAATGCTCCGCACATTTGGTGAGGCAACAGGATGGGAGTTGATCGGCGAGCTGCGATTTGCCGTCTTTGGCGCAATCATTGTCGGCATGATGGTGCTCAGGCCCGAAGGGATCATGACCCGCACTTTCCTGGAATTATTATTTCGCAAAGTGCCGCGACGTTCACCGCAAAATCCTCCGAATAATATGGAGGGTGTTTAATGTCCGCTGTGCTTACGCTCTCTTCCATAACCAAAAGCTTTGGAGGCCTGGCGGTCATTGACGATGTCAGTTTTGCCATCGAGCAAGGCAGCCGCTCGGCATTGATTGGGCCGAACGGTGCGGGCAAAACGACAATATTCAACTTGTTGAGTGGCATCTATGAGGTTGATAGCGGCCGGATGCTGCTAGATGGTGCTGACATCACCGATGTACCGGCGCGCGATCGGATCAATTTCGGCATGTCCCGGAGTTTCCAAAACATTCGCCTGATGCCGCATTTGAGCACCGTTGAAAACGTTATGCTGGGACAACATCATTTGGCCACTTCGTTTAAAGATATCTTTTATCCGCTGGGTCTCAGACCGAAAAACAAATGGGCAGAACAGGCGCGGGCGGCGCTGAGCGAGGCCGGGCTGGACACCTATTCCGGTCAAGTGGTCTCGGAACTTCCTTACGGCGTGCAGAAACGCATCGAAGTTGTCCGCGCGCTGATGTCGGATCCGAAACTATTACTCCTGGATGAGCCTGCCGCCGGTCTTAACGCGGTAGAATCCAGTGAGCTTCAAGCATTATTGGAGAAAGTATCAACGAGTGGCACTACTTTATTGGTCGTCGAACACGACATGAATTTTGTCCGCAATCTTTGCCAACATGTCGTGGTGCTTAATTTTGGCTGCAAAATTTTTGAGGGTACGCCAGAAGAAGTTGGTAAAGACCCACAAGTTTTGGAAGCCTATCTTGGTGGAGACACCTCCAATGCTGCTTGAAATTAAAGACATTGATGTCCGCTACGGCCGCAATCACGCCGTCAAAACAATTTCGCTTAATATTGAGCAAGGCGAGATTGTCACCGTTCTTGGGGCCAATGGCGCGGGCAAAAGCTCTTTGCTCAAAGCTGTCCAGGGTATGGTTCGCCTATCCGGCGGCAATATCATTTTTGACGGCGAAGATATCAGCCGCTGGAGCGCGCCAAAACGGGTACAGAACGGCATATCGTTGGTTCCCGAAGGCCGCCAAATATTTGTCAGTATGTCAGTTGAAGATAATTTGTTAATGGGTGCCTATAGCCGAAAAGAGGGTGATATAAGCGCTGAAATTGAGGCCGTCTTTGAGCGTTTTCCAAACCTCAAGGAGCGCCGCCACATGTCGGCGGCGGTACTTTCGGGCGGCGAGCAACAAATGTTGGCCGTCGGGCGGGCTATGCTGGCGCGGCCAAAGATTATGATGCTGGACGAGCCGTCACTGGGTCTCAGCCCGCTATTGGTGAAACAGCTTTTTGAATTAATCAAAGAGCTTAATGATAATGGCCTGAGTATTTTGCTGGTTGAGCAAAACACTCATATGGCGCTGCAATATGCCGACCGAGGCTATGTTCTGGAATTGGGTGATATCGTCGCCTCCGGCACACCGGATAAATTATTGGCCGATGAGAAATTAACTGAGGCCTACCTGGGAGGTGGATAAATTTAAGCCATCTCGCTACACTATCGCTAATCAAAATAAAACCAACTAATAGGGAGAAGACAAATGCTAAAATCACTAACAGTAATAACTGCCGGTTTAGTAGTGGCAGGTCTATCATTTGCAGCGGATGCCCGCGAAATTATTCTCGGTGCATCAATGGCAAAAACCGGTCCTTACGCTACAACCGCGCGGACCTCAGAAACCGCGATCGATATCGCCGTCGAAGAAATCAATGCCGCTGGCGGCATTAACGGCATGAAGATTAAACTGATTAAATTCGATACCGGCGGTGATCCCAAACAGGCACAAATCGCCGTTAAGCGTTTTGCCCAAGATGACAAAGCACTCGCTGTCATTGGCCCTTTCGCTTCAGGCGAAGCCCGGGTTGCCTTTCCGGCTGGCGAGCGTCTAGGCATTGTCCAGATACCAAATGCTTCATCCGGACCTAAATTGGCCGACAAATATTCCTATGCCTTCCGCCTGACCGAAGGTGAATTTCTCCAGTTTAGCCGATTGATCAAAACCATGAAGCGCAAGGGAATGAAAATCGACAACACGCAGATTGTTTATGTCAGCGATGAATTCATCTCTAAAATTGTCGGTACAAAACTCATGCCTGCAATTTTCAAAATGCAGAAGGTGAAAATTATTGGCGATGCGGTCTCCTTCCCAACGGCGGCATTCGACATTGCTCCACAGATATCCAAACTCATGCAAAACCCCGC
>CAJXJM010000267.1 GCA_913054205.1 uncultured Rhodospirillaceae bacterium | reverse complement strand
TATATTGGCTTCAACACTAAATTCACGCTTCATGCGATCAACGATGATCTCCAGGTGAAGCTCGCCCATACCTTTAATAATGGTCTGACCACTTTCTTCATCACTGGTCACACGGAAGGATGGATCTTCAGATGCCAAACGAGCCAACGCCTGACCCATTTTTTCCTGGTCGGCTTTGGTTTTTGGCTCAACAGCGATTTCGATAACAGGATCAGGGAATTCCATGCGCTCCAGGACCACCTGATCATCAGGAGAGCAAAGCGTATCACCGGTCGTTGTATCTTTCAGACCAGCAAGCGCGATAATATCGCCGGCACATGCCTCTTTAACGTCCTCACGTGAGTTGGCATGCATCATCAGCATCCGCCCAACACGTTCACGTTTATTTTTAACAGTGTTCTGAACGTAGGAACCGGCATCGAGAGTGCCAGAATAGATACGCACAAATGTTAAAGAACCAACAAACGGATCAGTCATAATTTTAAAGGCGAGTGCGGCGAATGGCTCATCATCAGAGTTATTTCGTTCAATCTCCTCTTCAGTGCCGGCTCTGATACCTTTAATAGCGCCAACATCGGTTGGGCTTGGAAGATAATCAACAACCGCATCCAGAAGAGGCTGCACGCCTTTATTTTTAAACGCAGAACCCAATAAAATCGGTACAAAAGAACCGCCCAACGTACCGATGCGGATACAGTTTTTTAAGGTTGCTTCGTCAGGGTCGGTACCGTCAAGATACGCTTCCATGGCATCGTCGTCGTGCTCGACAACCAATTCAACAAGCTTTTTACGATATTCGGCGGTTTCATCCTTGCGATCTTCGGGGATGTCGGAATAGGCATACTCAGCACCAAGATCTTCGTTCTTCCAGGTGATCGCCTGCATCTTCACCAGATCGATAACGCCAGCAAATTCGCTCTCAGCACCAATCGGCAATTGCATCACACACGGAGTTGCGCCAAGACGATCAATGATCATTTCAACACAGCGATAAAAGTCTGCGCCGGTCCGGTCCATTTTGTTAATAAAACAAATGCGGGGCACTTCATATTTGTCAGCCTGACGCCATACCGTTTCAGATTGAGGCTCAACTCCCGCCACACTATCAAAAACAGCAACGGCACCATCGAGAACGCGCAATGACCGCTCAACCTCAATGGTGAAGTCAACGTGGCCAGGGGTATCAATGATGTTAATGAGGTGATCGTTCCATTCGCAGGTCGTTGCAGCGGACGTAATTGTAATGCCGCGCTCTTGCTCCTGCTCCATCCAGTCCATGGTGGCGTTACCATCATGTACTTCGCCGATTTTGTAGGATTTTCCGGTGTAATAAAGAATGCGTTCCGTGGTGGTGGTTTTACCAGCATCAATATGGGCCATGATGCCTATATTGCGGTAACGATCGATGGGGGTTGTACGTGCCATTGGTCTTTTTCTTTCTTACCGTAACCCGATTTACCAGCGATAATGGGAGAAGGCTTTATTTGCTTCTGCCATCTTGTGGGTATCTTCGCGTTTCTTCACAGCGGCGCCGCGGTTATTCGAAGCATCCAACAACTCGCCAGCAAGACGCTCTACCATGGTGTTTTCGGAACGCTTACGAGCCAAATCAATAATCCAACGCAAAGCCAACGCCTGTGAGCGTTCGCTGCGCACTTCAACTGGAACTTGATACGTCGCACCACCAACACGGCGGGAACGAACTTCCACCTGAGGCTTAATGTTTGCGAGAGCTTCGTGGAACATTGCAACAGGATCGGAACCACCCTTCTTCTCCATATCATCAAACGCACCATAAACAATTTTCTCTGCGATGGATTTTTTACCATCAAGCATAAGGCGGTTCATGAGGCGCGTGATAACCAGATCACCATATTTGGGATCAGGAAGAACTTTTCGTTTTTCAGCGGCGTGACGACGTGACATCTAGCTATTCCCTTACTTCGGCCGTTTGGTGCCGTATTTCGAACGACGCTGGCGGCGGTCTTCGACGCCTTGCGTATCCAAGGTGCCACGAATGATGTGATAACGAACGCCCGGCAAATCCTTTACACGACCACCGCGGATTAAAACCACGCTGTGCTCTTGAAGGTTATGACCTTCGCCGGGAATGTATGAGGTAACTTCAAAACCGTTGGTCAAACGAACACGCGCTACTTTACGCAAAGCTGAGTTCGGTTTCTTCGGCGTCGTGGTATAAACACGGGTACAAACGCCACGCTTTTGCGGGCATGCTTCCATTGCCGGAACTTTATTCCGTACGATCGGCGCTTTACGCGGCTTACGAATAAGTTGGTTAATTGTCGGCATGAGCCTCTACAACTCCTCAAAATTAACAAACAGCACGCCGCCTATGCGACGTGCACAAAACCCGCTCAAGAGCGATTGCCTGTTTGCTCTCAGCGGACGTATCTAAAAGGCCCATAAAAGTCCCAAAAACGAGGGGGTATCGGGCTATATGTTCTTTTTTTCATAGGGATAATCTGCGTCTAGGCGGAACACCTACCACCAGCAATCCCTGGGAAGACGCGGAATATAGGGCCGCTTCGTCATGGCGTCAAGCGAAGAAATGAGGTTTTTTCACCCATTTCTGCATAGCAGATGTGATTTTTGATCAATTTCTCGATTTATTGTTAAATTTCAGAGGCTTTTCCACTTTTTAGGATCAAAATATAGGCTCTTTTTTAATTGATCAGCCGAAATATAGATAAGATGTGAATAACGCTCCGAATCGGGCAAAAAGCTATTCGATATATTTGTATTGAAGAATTACTCCGATTTCTTCATTCAGCCGTTTTTAAAAACTTCCCAATCCAAAATAGAAATATTCTCCTATTTTTTCAAATGAACGGGCAAAAGATTTTTTGCGAAAATGGAATAAAGGTTTGAGATTTGCACTCCTCACAAGTTCGGATACGCTTGAAATGAAGTCTCCTCTATCAAATTTGTGCGTCAAAACAAATATTTTGCCATTAAAACTTAGGATGTCCCGCGGAACCATTCTTTCTGGGAGATCAATTTTTACAATATCGTTTGAACTCCGAGCCACAAAGATATCTTTTGGGTCTCGGGCCCACACAGCTGCGCCAATATAAATACTTCTGTCCCTGTGTTTGGTAAATTTAGTAACAATTAGCGCATCGTGGCGCCTTCCACCGGGGAAAAAGCCACGGGTGTCTTTGAGGAAAGTCTCTCCAACCAATCGATAAATTTGGCTCCCGCTCCGCCCTGTAGTTGATACATAGAGCTCATTCTCAAGTTCAAAAAAGCTTCTAGCCCGTGCAAATCCTCTGCGTGAGGGGCGCACATGATGCGTGCCCCAACTTTTGCCGTGATCTTCCGAAACAACGACAACTGCGCCGTATGCAGTGCCTAGACCGGCATATAATATTCCACCAAAGATCGTCATGTCTAAGTTGTGAATGCCGTTGAAAATATTTCTTATTGTCTTCCAAACTCCATCTTTCAGCTGGTAGAAGTTTCCGAGGTCCCACGGACCTTTTGGGTCAATACCTGGTACGACGAGTGCGCCGTTCAACACTTTAAAACTTCTGATCTCCTCATCAGGCACAGTAAATTCGTTTTTGAATTTTTCAGACGTGGGATTATATGACCATATATCGATTGGCCCGGCATTTTTAACAGAATCGCCCGATCCTATATAAAGGCGATTTTTATATGATTTAAGGTCCCACACGTTGCGGGCAAATACCGAATGCCCTGAGGGAAATCGGGCTTCGGTAGGCTTTCCAATATTAATAATTTTATCAGTTATGTCGATCGATTGAGAATATGATTTCGCAGACGCCATTAAAACCAAAACAACCAAACAAAACGAAAAAATCTTCATGGAAGAATCCAATTTTTAATTTGTTGGGATAAAATAGCACAATTATAGAAAGAAATAATACATCTCATTTCCCTTTTTTCTAACCAGAACCACCCTCCCCGCAATCCCCCCCCATCGAGGGAGGGGAAGAATAGATGCAAATATCCAAATCCCACTTTCCTCTCCCTTGACCTGCCAGCGCGTAGCTTCGGCAGAGGCAGGTGGGGAAAGATTAAGGAGGGAGTGGAGTCATATTTTAATCTGGGAAAATTCTCATTCTCCAATTGAGTGAGTTCCCCGAGTGCTGCCAAGGCACAAAAATGAGCAGTGACGATCGGGGGATTTCCACAAGCAGACAGTAAAAAGCCCCGCTGATTTTCACCAGCGAGGCTTTTCTAGGTATCTATATGTAGAAGAGTTATTCTCCTGCTTCAGCGACCACTTCTTCGGTAGGCTTTTCAGAACCGGAAGCATCTTCAATCGCTGCCACTTCTTCTTCGCCGCCGCCGAGCTTCTTATCACGGTCCGCTGCAATCTTACGGAAATTGCCCATCACTGCGCCGGTACCCGCTGGGATCAAACGG
>CAJXJM010000266.1 GCA_913054205.1 uncultured Rhodospirillaceae bacterium | reverse complement strand
GATCTGGATGACATGCGCCGCATTCGAAAAGAGATTCTCGGTGATCACAAGCCTACAAATACCTTACTGCTGATTTCTGGTTTGACTTTTCCGGAGTTTCTCATCGAAGTCGAAGGCTCCGCGGCGAAATAAATTGGCCCCTCAATCGCCGGGCGCTTACTCCGTAAGCTTGGCTGCGCCGCATAAGCGGCGACCCGCAGTCGCGGGCTGTAAGCGAAATCCCTCCCTTTGAGGGGTGATGCTAGGAGTTGGGGTGAAAAATCAAGCCCGTTTTTTCTTTTTCTTCTTCGGCAAATTGAGATGCGGGGCGAGGTATTGCCCGGTGTAGCTTGTTGCAATTTCAGCGACGTCTTCGGGCGTGCCGGTTGCAACAATGTAGCCGCCTTTATCACCGCCCTCTGGACCAAGATCAATGATCCAATCGGCGATTTTGATGACCTCAAGATTGTGCTCAATAACGATGACGGTATTGCCGTGATTGACCAATGTTTGCAGCACTTCAATCAGCTTTTTCACGTCTTCGAAATGCAGGCCGGTAGTCGGCTCATCCAGTATGTAGAGCGTTTTGCCGGTGGCGCGGCGCGACAGTTCTTTGGCGAGCTTTACCCGTTGCGCTTCGCCGCCCGACAGTGTTGTCGCTTGCTGTCCAATATGAATGTAGCCGAGCCCAACCTGAAACAAAGTCCGCATCTTGTCGCGGATCGGCGGTACGGCTTTAAAGAAGTCGAGGCCTTCTTCGACAGTCATGTCCAAAACATCGGCGATGGATTTGCCGCGGAACGTGATCTCCATGGTTTCCCGGTTATAACGCTTGCCGCGGCAGACATCGCACTCAACATAGACATCTGGCAGAAAGTGCATCTCAATCTTGATGACTCCGTCGCCCTGACAGGCTTCGCAGCGCCCGCCTTTGACATTGAACGAGAAGCGGCCGGGTTTGTAGCCGCGCGCTTTGGCTTCCGGCAGTCCGGCAAACCAGTCTCGGATATGGGTGAACGCACCAGTATAGGTCGCGGGGTTTGACCGCGGCGTGCGGCCAATCGGCGATTGGTTGATATCAACGACTTTATCGAGGAACTCGGTGCCAGAGAGTTTATCGTGTTTGCCAGGATGAACGCGGGTGCCGTTGAGGCGCCGAGCCAGTGCTTTGAAAAGTGTTTCAATCACCAGCGATGACTTGCCGCCACCTGATACGCCAGTGATACAGGTGAAAGTGCCGAGCGGAAAATCTACGCTGACATTTTGCAGGTTGTTTTCTTTTGCGCCTGAGATCGACACTTTCTGTCCCTTGTGGCCGGGGCGACGCTCTTTCGGAATTTCGATTTGCCTGAAGCCGGTGAGGTATTGTCCCGTCAAACTTTCAGAAGATTTCATAATGTCGTCAGGGGTGCCGATGGCGATGATTTTGCCGCCGTGTATGCCGGCGCCGGGTCCGATATCGACGACAAAATCGGCAGAGCGCATGGCGTCTTCATCATGTTCGACGACGATGACTGTATTTCCGAGATCTCGTAGGCGCTTCAGTGTTTCAAGCAGGCGGTTGTTGTCGCGTTGATGCAAACCAATCGAAGGCTCGTCCAAAACATAGAGAACGCCGGTGAGGCCGGAGCCGATCTGCGAGGCAAGTCTGATGCGCTGGCTTTCACCGCCGGAGAGGGTTCGGGACGATCTCGCGAGTGTCAAATATTCCAGGCCGACATTATTGAGGAAGCCAAGGCGCTCATTTATCTCGCGCAAAATACGCCGGGCAATCTCGTTTTGCTTTTTGGTGAGATGGTTATGCAGGTCTGCGAACCAGGATTCTGCTTCGAGAATAGACAGCCGCGTGACTTCGCTTATATGTTTTCCGTTAATCTTAACCGCGAGCGCTTCAGGTTTGAGGCGATAGCCTTCACAAACATCGCAGGTCGTGACGGTTTGGTATTTCGCCAAATCTTCACGAATCCAGGAGGAATCGGTTTCCCGCCAGCGCCGCTCCATATTGGGGATGACGCCTTCGAACGGCTTTTTAATTTCGTAAGTTTGTTTGCTGTCGTCGTAGTTTAGCGCCACATCCTTGGTGCCGGAGCCAAAAAGAATAATCTCGCGTTGTTTTTTCTTGAGTTTGCGCCACGGCGTTGCGAGATCAAATTTATAATGTTTGGCAAGGCTTGCCAGCGTCTGGTCGTAATAGTTCGAGCTCGAATTGGCCCAGGGCGCAATCGCGCTCTCAGAAAGGGCAAGTCGATCATCCGGGACAGCAAGTTCTGCATCAAAATACATTTGCGTGCCGAGACCATCGCAGGACGAACAAGCGCCAAATGGATTGTTAAACGAAAACAACCGCGGCTCGATTTCATCAATCGTGAAGCCGGATTCCGGGCAAGCGAATTTAGCGGAGAACGTTACGCGCTCACCGCTATCCGCATCTTCGGTGAAGGCTAGTCCGTCGGCGAGTTCAAGCGCGGTCTCAAAACTGTCGGCCAAGCGCTGCGCCAAATCATCACGCATGACCAAACGATCGACGACAACTTCAATGTCATGCTTGAAGTTTTTCTCGAGCGTTGGTGCTTCTTCAATCTCGTAATGTTCACCATCAATTTTAACGCGCTGATAGCCTTTTTTGGCAAGATCTTGGAGCTCTTTGCGATATTCACCTTTACGGCCGCGCGCTATGGGTGCCAGCAAATAGAGCCGGGTGCCTTCTTTCATCTCCATTACCCTATCAACCATCTGAGAAACGGTCTGCGCATCAATGGGTAATCCGGTGGCGGGAGAATAGGGGATGCCGATGCGGGCAAACATCAACCGCATATAATCGTAAATTTCAGTGACTGTACCGACAGTAGAGCGCGGGTTACGGCTGGTGGTTTTTTGCTCAATAGAAATAGCCGGCGACAAGCCTTCGATAGAATCGACATCCGGCTTTTGCATGAGTTCAAGAAATTGCCGCGCGTAGGCCGACAGACTTTCGACATAGCGGCGCTGCCCCTCGGCATAGATTGTGTCGAAGGCGAGAGATGACTTACCGGAACCCGATAGACCCGTAATTACGGTCAGCGAATCTCTCGGGATCGAAACGTCAATATTTTTTAAATTGTGCTCGCGCGCGCCGCGAATGATTATGTCAGCCATACCCTGTTATATGGACTGCGAATTCAGAAAAAGCGAGTCTGGATATCTGTTGAATTAATCGATGGGGCGCAGTGATACAGCCGTCAGCGCAAATAGCGCCATCAAACCAGCCAATACGGCCGCCACTATATAGAGAGTGGAGTACGTTCCGGTGATGAGGATGAACCCGGCACCTACCGGCGAAATGGTTTGAGCCACACGGAGGCCAAAATTCGAGGCCGAGGCAAATGTTGACCTTAAATCATCTGGGGCGTGATTGAGCAGCAATACTTGGAGTGAGGGCCGTATGATGCCAAATGATCCGCCATAACACATGGCAGTCAAAATGAGCGTCCATTGGCTTTGAGCAAAGGGCACGATGGCCATACCGGCGGACATCGTGAGAAAAGCGCAAAATACCAATGTTCGGTATGAAAAATGCTGCGTCAGGCGGACAAGTTGAGTGGCCATAATCACGCCCATGGTCGAGCGGGCGGCGATGATCAAACCAATGAGGATTTCAGGAGAACCAAAGTTATCTTTCAAAACAAATGGTATATAGGTGATAAAGGCGCCAAACCCGATGAAGATAAAACCGCCGGTCATAAAGACCAGTTCCAGGACGATCCGATTGTTCAATTTTGACCAAGCATGACTCAGAAAGGCACGCGTGCCTGATTTTTCGCTGATACTTTCCGAGCGAACTTCTTCCATTGCGAAAATCAGATAAATGACAAGCGGCACCGCCAGCAACGATGAGCCAAACGGATAAAACCAGGCGATTGTCGCAAGCGCACCACCCGCCAATGGTAAAACGCCGCTGCCAATATTTTGGGTAGCAGCGATAGTTCCCATCACACGCACTCGATCTTGACCTTTGAAATAATCTCCGACCATTGCGACATTGAGCGTTGAAAGGGCGCTGGCGCCAATGCCTTGTAAAAATCTCAGGAAAATAAGTGTTTCAAAATTGGGCGCAAAAGCGCAGGCACCACCTGCCAAAGCAAACAGAAACACTGATGGGAATAGGATTCTGCGTTTGCCGTAGCGATCAGCCAATAAACCACTTAAGGGCATGAAAAAAATGCCGGGCAACGAATAGGCGGCCATAATCCAGCCAATATTCTCGGTCGAAATACCGAGCGCATCGCGGACAGCGGGCAAGGCGGGCGAGATGATCGGAAACCCCAACAACGACGTAAATGTCAGGGAAACAATCATAAATAAATTTTTATTGTAGGTCAGGCCGAGCATGGGTGATCAATAAAGCTTCATGCCGGTTGGTCAAACAATTCGTCGCTGGATTAATGCAATTTAAGAGCA